>NZ_JACVWH010000006.1:0-230191 GCF_020658495.1 Clostridioides sp. ES-S-0048-02 | reverse complement strand
ACTTGCATGTGTTAGGCACGCCGCCAGCGTTCATCCTGAGCCAGGATCAAACTCTCAAATAAAAGTTTATCAGGCTCAGATACTATTGTTATCTAAATATCTGGCTTTATGGTTTGTTTCTTGTTTTTATAAATTAACCTACTGTTTAATTTTCAAAGTTCATTTTTCATGTTTGCCCTTTTCTTAAGGACAAGTAATACTATATCACCTTAAAAATAATTCGTCAACACTTTTTAAATTATTTTTTTGAGTTTTTTTAATTTCCATTGTCATATATTCCATCATAATGTAGTAATACCATAGTCTCAATCAATTTTAATATATTTATAATTTTTTATAAAAAATCACATTTGCTTATCTTAACTATTAATATTTTAAATATTTCTATATACAAATTCAACAGTTATAATAGAATTATCCCTATATAAATTGAAAAAATACAGTAGAAAATACAGACAATAAATAAGAATATAGAAATAAATGTAAATAAATATAATAATAAAAGAAGAAGTATTAATACAGTTAGAATAAACTTATCAATACTTCTTCTTTTATTATCTATCTTTTAATATTATAATCTATTCATTTTTAACTTACATATTATCTCATAGCTCTCATAGCATTTAGTACTGCAATAAGTGCTACCCCTACATCAGCAAATATAGCCTCCCACATAGTAGCTATTCCTCCAGCTCCTAATGCCATAACTATAACTTTTACACCTAGAGCAAATATTATATTTTGCCATACTATCTTATTAGTCTTATTTGCTATTTCAATGGCTTTAGATATTTTACTTGGTTCATCTGTCATAAGTACCACATCTGCTGCTTCAATAGCTGCATCTGAACCTAAACCTCCCATTGCTATACCAACATCCGCTCTGGCTAAAACTGGTGCATCATTTATTCCATCACCAACAAAAGCTATTTTTTCTTTTTCTGTTCTACCTTCATACAACTCTTCTAGTCTATCTACCTTTTCATTAGGAAGTAAATTAGAGTAAACTGTATCTAACTCCAACTCTTTAGCAATGTTTTTTGCTACTTTTTCATTATCTCCAGTTAACATTACAACTTTTTTTACTCCTATTGATTTTAAACTTCTTATGGCATTTTTACTATCTTCTTTTATCTCATCAGATATAACTATATAACCTCTATACATTTTATCAACAGCAATATACACTACTGTTCCAACTTCTTTAGCTGGTGAATAGAATATATTTTCCTTTTTCATAAGTTTCTCATTACCTGCCAATATAAGTTGACCATTGTATTTTACTCTGATTCCATAGGCTGCTATTTCCTCATAACTATCTATTGTATTTAAATCAATTTTTTTATTATAGTAGCTTAATATAGACTTTGCTATTGGGTGATTTGAATTTACTTCTGCAAGAGCTGCATATTGCAATAATTCTTCTTCTGATATTCCTACAGGATTTAACTTAGTTACATTAAATACACCCTTAGTAAGAGTTCCTGTTTTGTCAAACACTACTGTATCTACACTTCTTAAAGCCTCTAAGTAATTACTTCCCTTTATAAGTATTCCATTTTTAGATGCAAATCCAATCCCACTAAAGAAACTAAGTGGTATTGATAAAACTAATGCACAAGGACAAGAAACAACTAAGAATATCAACCCTCTGTATAGCCAATCACTAAATACTTCACCTGAAATAACAAGTGGTGGTACAAATGCTATCAATAAAGCAGCTATAACTACTACTGGAGTATAGTATCTTGAAAATTTAGATATAAAATTTTCTGTTTTTGATTTTTTAATGCTAGAATTTTCAACAAGGTCAAGTATCTTTGAAACTGTTGACTCTCCAAAGCTTTTTGTAACCTCAATAGTAAGTAAAGCATTCTTATTTATAACACCTGATAAAATTTCGTCTCCTTTTTCAACTTCTCTTAATACAGACTCACCTGTAAGTGCAGAAGTGTCTAACATAGATACTCCATCTACTACTACACCATCCAATGGCACTTTTTCACCAGGTTTTACTACTATTATATCACCTATATTTACTTCTTCTGGAGATACTACTTTCACTTCAGAGTTAACTTTTAGGTTTGCATAATCTGGTCTTATTTGCATAAGTGAAGTTATAGACTTTCTAGACTTTCCAACCGCAACACCTTGTAAATACTCTCCTACCTTATAGAAAAGCATAACTCCTACTGCTTCTGATAGTTCTCCTATTAATAATGCCCCTACTGTTGCTAGAGCCATTAAGAAGTTTTCATCAAATACTCTTCCTTTTGATATATTTCTTATTGCTCTTAAAAGTACATCTCCACCTACTATCACATAAGCAACTATAAATACTATATTGCTAAATTGACTTTCAAATCCTGTTGCTGTTTGATATATACCAAAAATATATACAAGAGCTCCTATTATAAGTGGAATTAATTCTTTTTTATTTGTATCGCTCACAGTTTCTGACTTTTCAACCGTTCTAGATTTTGTTTTGTCAGAAGACTCTACTTGTATATCAAGCCCTGGTTCTGTTGAGTCTATTATTTCTTTTATTTTATTTATAACAGCATCTTCTTCAAAAGTACTTATTATGTTTACTGTAAGTTTTTTATTTACAAAATTCAAATTAGAAGATTCAACCTCTTTTAGTTTAGAAACTTTGTTGTTAATCTCTTCTGCACAATGTGCACAATTTAACCCTCCTAATATAAGCTCCTTTTTAGCTGATGTTTTGTTGGCTATTGCATTGTCTTTAGAGCTTATTTGTATATTAAGTCCTGGTTCTGTTGAATCTATTATCTCTATTATCTTTTCTATAGTATTTTCTTCATCAAAACTATTTTCTATATTTACTGTAAGTTTTTTATTTATAAAATTTAGATTAGAAGACTTAACCTCTTGTAGCTTAGAAACTTTGTTGTTAATCTCTTCTGCACAATGCGCACAATTCAATCCTCCTAATACAAATTCCTTTTTAATTATATTATTTGCTTCCATATATATTCACTCCTCTCATTTATCATTTATAAGTCTCTCTAATATGATTTAATCCACAGTCAAATATTTGACTTATATGGCTATCATCTAATGAGTAATATACCGTCTTTCCTTCTCTTCTAAATTTTACTAACCTAGCCTGTTTTAATACTCTAAGTTGGTGAGATATTGCAGAGTGAGTCATATTTAATAAACTTGCTATATCACATACACACATTTCATTTGCAAATAATGCATATAATATCTTTACTCTAGTAGTATCTCCAAATACTTTAAATAATTCTGCTAAATCATATAACATTTCTTCATCTGGCATAGTTGACTTAGCTTCTGTTACTATTTCCTCATGTATTATATTACAATTACAATCATTTATCTCTTCTCTCATTATATAATCCTCCATTATTTTAATATATGAATAACTGTTCATATGTTCATTATATGCTATTATATCTAATTTCGCAACAATATTTTTTTATTTATTTAATAATAATTAGAATGCACATATTATGGAGTTTTTTAATATATATATTATTAGAATAAGTTTTTGTAAACTTTTTTATAGTTTTTCTAGGAGGTGCAAGTTTAATATGAGTAATAAGAAAAAAAAGAACTTAGATACTAGCTACATGCCTTACTTAGACCCTGCTAATTATGCAGATTATATTACTAATGAAGAAATTCCTCAAGATGAGTTGAGAAATGACCCACAAATCCCTAGTGGTTATACAAAAATACCTAATAATCAGAATATAAGTAACATTTATCCTAATAGCGTAAATAATTATCCTAAAAGTAGTAATTCTCCAAACAACTTGCCTAACACAAATAATACATCTGGAAATATGAACTACAACACATCTACTCCAAACAATATGCCTAACAACATGAACTATAATACATCTAATAATATGAACAATATGGGTGTACCCACTAATATGTCTGGTAACATGAATAACAATATGGGTATGCCTAACAACATGTCTGGTAACATGAATAATAATATGGGTATGCCTAACAGCATGTCTAGTAACATGAATAATAATATGGGTATGCCTAATAACATGTCTGGTAACATGAATAACAATATGGGTATGCCTAACAATATGTCTGGCAACATGAATAATATGGGGTATAATATGAATAACATGTCTGGCAACATGAATAATATGGGATATAATATGAATAACATGGGTATTCCTAACTTATCATGTAATCAAAATATGCCTCCTAATGTACTTATGATGATACCAGGTGTTATATGTCATAATACAATGAATGGTATGCCTGTAGTTATGCCTAGTAATATGCATTCTAACATGTATCCGACTCCTTATGGTTCTAGTAATATGTCTATACAAGGCATGCCACAAACTAATATTGAGGAGTTTGATGAGGAAGAAATGTAAAATATTTTTATTTTTTAAATAAATTGTATAAGACCTTAATAATTGAACATAATAGTAAATGTATTCCTCATAATATTCCCCCAATATTATTATAGGTATAAAATTTTGATTGAATATCCTTTTATTTAGTCAAAAAATATTAACATAATCTAATAAAATAAATGTAAATAAAAAATCAGATAAAATAAAATTTTATCTGATTTTTTATTTACATTTAACTTAGTACTTAAAAAATATCCCTACATATCACTATTTGTTTGATGTTTATGGAAGTAACCCACAAATCCTTGAATGGAGTAATCAATTACATCACTTATATCTTCATTAACTATACAAAAAAACATGCTGGCATTTTCTTCTCTTTTAGATTGTCAAGGATACATGGTCTACACTCTTTCTCATATTTTTTGGATTTATTTGGCAGTTCTCAACTTAAGTTTACTAACTCTATGTTATAATGACTCTAACAAGTCATTATCTTGTTTATAGTAGGCATTATTTTGAATAAAATATGTGTATTTTACTTTTCTGGAACTGGTATGATTCTAATATATTTACAAATAAATAAAAGCTAGTAATTCTATTATAACTATCATTCATGACTCTTTAAGATTATTTTATTTTCATTATAAAACTTCATTGCTTCATCATATAACAATCATAAAATATATCTTACTCCCTATATATCTAGTAATATGTTTAGATACGGTATGCTAAAAACCAATATTGGCAAATATTATAAAAAAAAGAAATAAAATATTTTTATATAAATTGTATAAAATTTTAATAATTGACCACAATAATAAATGTATTCCTCATAATATTCCCCCAATATTATAGAAATAAATTTAAGCGAGATTAAATTCAGTTAATCTCGCTTAAATAATGTCAAAAATCATATACTATTCCAAAAAATCATCAAAGTCTATTGAATCTGACTCTGCAAAATCGTATAAAGCATTTTGCTCAAAGAAAAATTTCTCTTCAAATTTAATATATTTGCTATAATTAGACTGACTTATTTCATTAATACAATTACAATCATTATCACTATAAGTCCCTATAAAAAACTTGTTTCCCATTAAGTAATATATAGCTTTCATATCATTATTTATTATATATACATTTTCTTTAACATGGTCATTATTAAAATTAAATCTAGTAAAAAATATACCTTCATTCATATTACTTTTTAATAAGAACGGATTTTCTTCATAAAATACTTTTGCAAATTCCTCAGGTGAACTTACGCTATATACACTTACAAATTCACTCTTAGAAATTTCATCAAAAACTTCAAAATCGTACATAGGCTCTTTATCTGTTACTAGCATAGAATTGATTTTAAAACCAGTATCATTACATTTACTTATACAAAAGGCTATTTTACATGTATAATACCCATCATTATCTTCATATAAAGCCTCACTAATATACCTACCTTGTCCTTTATTACTTACTGTATTTTTAAGTAATGTACCATTGATATTTGTAATATGCATATTTGCAATCTCTTCACTTCCTGAAAAGTATCTTAAGCTTTCTCTATCCCATGCTATAAACCTCATAGTCATATAGTTTATGAATTCAACTTCCTCATCAACTCTTTTACATATTTTATTATATAATTTTTCTATAGTTAAATCTGTTTTATAATTTTTTATAATGTCAATGTATTCACATTTATCTCCTGGCAATATCTTGTTATAACAAATATTCTTATTTCCAAAATAAGATACTAAAAACAGAGATTCCTCCTCTGTTAATCCAATTCTATCTGAGCCAAATCCACCCATTAATCTTTCTTCTTCCCTATAAGCTTCTTCTTGTGTTGGATTTTTTAAACTCACATAATCCGCCAGACCTAATCCTTCTGCATCCAATAAAAAATATTGACAAAAGTGATTGTTTTTATTGTCTATCCAATTTATTATAAGACCCAAGCTCCCCATAAGTCTAGAATTTGTAACCTTTGCAAAATTAAAATTCATACAATCACGTCCTTTAAAATTTAAAATCTTTGTTTTTTAATATATAAATTATTATACATATATTTTAACAACTTAGGTATAATTTATAATATAATATAAGGAAATGATTAATTGAGGTGGTTTTTATGAAAAATATAGCAGCTTTTTTTGATATAGATGGTACTCTTTATAGGGACTCTCTTATGGTTGAACATTTTAAGAAATTAATTAAATATGATATAATTGACCAAAAAAATTGGTATAAACACGCCAGAGATACATTTATGGATTGGGATAAAAGACAAGGCAACTATGATGATTACTTACTAGAAATATGTAATCTTTATGTTGACTCCTTAAAAGGCTTAGACAAAACTTGCATTAATTTTACAAGTGACCAAGTAATTAAATTAAAAGCAGATAGAGTTTATAAATACACACGTTCAAGAATAGATTGGCATTTAAATCAAGGTCACATAGTTATCTTTATTTCTGGCAGCCCTGGGTTTTTGGTTGAAAAAATGGCTAAAAAATACAATGTAACTGACTTCTTAGGAAGTGATTATGTATTTGAAGATGATATATTTACAGGAACAGTCATACCAATGTGGGATTCTATAAGTAAAAATAACGCTATAAATGATTTTGTTGTAAAATATGATTTAGACCTATCAAATTCGTACGCTTATGGAGATACTAATGGCGATATAAATATGCTAAAAAGAGTTGGAAATCCAATCGCAATAAATCCTACAAAAGAACTTTTGGCTCAAATATCACTTAATAAGGAAATTTCTAAAAATGTTGAAATAATAGTAGAAAGAAAAGACATTATCTATTCTTTATCTACAGATGTGAATATGGTAGATATTTAATTTATATTAGCTCTTTTAAAGACTTATACAACAAAAGTCTTATTATAATAAAGGATGTCATCATTGAAGTGATATCCTTTATTTTTATTCATATTATATATTTTAGTTCATAGATGGTAAGTATCTATTTCAAATATAAAAATTGTTATTGCTAAAACATTAAAAGTTTGTATAACAACATAAAAAGACTCTGATATAAAAATCAAAGCCTTTTTTATTAAATAAACTCATACATATGTTAATTTTATTTTTATATTTCAATGTCCCTTTGCAAATGTATTATTCATATAAAAATTAAAACCATTCTAAAGTAAAACATTAAGTCAGTTGTTATTTTTAAATAACATCTTTCTTAGTCTATTATTGTAATAATCTATAAAAGAACTATATACATAATCGTATATTATAAAGGCTACCTCAAATGAAGCTACTATAATAATATTTATTGGAATATAAACTATTGTCCTTAATATAAAGTACAATATAACTATCATTATATTTGCAAATACTACTTTCATAAAATACTCAATATATATTGACCTATCTTTTTCTATAAAATATTTAACAATACCATATATCCCAAAAGTAAGAGAATATACAATCCATTGAGATTTACTTGCCATTACTATAAATCCTAATGCTACAGAACCTATATAAAAAGCAATTCCACTTTTAAATCCCCATTCCATTATTACAATTGATACTAAAAGCGATGCTAACCCCATAATAAACAATGTATTTACAGGAATAATATTTGTAAGAGTTAACAGTATCACATTTAATGCTAATAAAACTCCTCCATAAGCAACTTTTATACTCATATTTATCATCCTAACAACAAGATATTAAATCTCCACCAAAACATTCACAACAGGAATCTAGACACCAAAGTTTAGCGCAGTTTTCACAACAATCATCACCTAGACAGCAACAACAGTCATCACAACAACAGCAACAACATCCATCTAAATCATTACGTCTTCTTCTATTATAATTATCAGCTCTATTGTTATATTCATTTCTATATTGTGTATAACTTCTAAGTGCATCATTGTATTCTTGATTTTCAGGCTCCATGAATTTTGCTCTCTTTAAGAAGTCTTCTCCTTCTTCATAATATCCAATATTCATCGCAGAAAAACCAGTTAGATAATACCACTCTGCACATTTGTCAGTTAATGTTTTTAAAAAATCATAGGCTTTTTTAAATTCACTATTTTCCATAAAAGCTCTTGCTCTCATAAAATTTTCATTATTATAAGTATTACTGTACATTCTTTCCACCTCTACTTTCTAATATATTCATGTATCTTAAATAAACTCCAGAATAAATTATATTTTCTATTATTCCAACGTTTTTATTTAGATTTAAATTATCAATTCCCCTAGCTAAAAAACCTAATGATGTTACAATTATTTTTTTTACTTTTTCTTTTAACTCATCATTTTTATCTATATATTCTATAAAAGGATTATATCTTCCTTTCTTAAAATCTTCATCTAAATCTTCATATGCATCTAGTAAATATATATATTTACCTATATTAAAGCCTATCATTCTTAGATTTCTCTCATTTTCATCTTTTTTATATGCAAATACTTCTCCCATTATATTTCCAAAGACATTAGACACTTCATCTATATTTATATTTTTGTCCTTTTCCAACTTATTTAATTCATTTAATTGTTGCTTTATATACTCAGCTTTTTCAGGATATTTCTCATAGGCTAAGTTTAATTTGTTTTTATATATATAATATGCTAATTTATCTTTTATGCGTTTATCATCCATTAAATTATCTTCCAATTTATAATACGTTAAAAGAACATTCATACTTGCTGCATATTCGGTAATATCATTTGTTATTATCTTTTTCTTCTTAAATGGACTGACTACACACACTTCTTCTGTACTTATAGACTCTGGCTTATATACTGAGGTTAATAGAATAATTAGAAATGTTATATCGTAGTTTAAAGAAAACCTTGAGATTTCTCCATGATTTCTTTTTAGATATTTACATAACCCACAATAATAAGCTTTGTAATGGTCATATTCTCTAAATGTTAAATCCATTTTGTTTATTTTAACATATCCAAACATAAATACTCCTTCTTGTACTACTTTTTATATAATAAATTATAATTTGTATTGTAACAATCTATATCTATAAATATCACATTTAACTCTTTTATATTCTCAATACTTCTTTATGGTTTATAAAAAGTATTGTGACTTACATAAATATTTACTTTGTTATCTATAAACTCATTATATTTATTTTCTAAATCATTTATTATATAGTACATTATGTAAGTTTTTACTCTTTTTTACTTACTAATGTTATATATCCTTTTGACTTACTATGTGTTATCTCTAAGTTACTTATATCATTTAACAGTAGTATATCCTTTGCATTTGAACAAGTCATTATTTCTCTATTTTTTATTAATTATTATTATATCATTAATAAAATTATAATTCATTGTTTAGAATTATTTTTCTGATGGTTTTTATGAGTCTTTACGAATACCTACTGCTCTTAATGGACCAAGTAACGACATTCTAGCAAGTATCAGTGCCATTTCATCAGGAGATTCTTTCATGTTTTTTTCAAGCCAATATTGAATTACACCTAAGTCCGCTGAAAGTATATATTGTATAAAATATTCTTCCGAAATTATTGCCTCATCTATGTTAAAATTTTTTAATTTTTGTTTCTCAAACAGATTGATTTCAATAAATTTTTTTATTTTTCTTTCAAAGGTAGGGTCACCTTTTGGACCTAAAATAGATTTAATAATTACTGAATTTTTTCTAAAATATTCAAAAAGCTTTACCATAAATGGAAGAGGTTCATTTGAGGCATCCATGTTCATCATGTTGACTGAATCAAGGTGCTTAGTCTCTTCTTCAATTTCCTGTATTATTTCATTTTCAATTTTCTCTAACAAGTCATACTTATCAACATAATGCAGGTAGAAGGTTCCTCTATTTATATCTGCCCTTTGAGTTAAGTCAGTAACTGATATATTGTTAAATCCTTTCTCATCTATTAACTCTGCTAATGCAGACCTAATCATTTTTTTAGTACGTATTGTTCTTCTATCAACAGATACTTTTTTCATGAATTATTTCCTCGTTCTATATAAATTTTTTTAATTTTAATTGACAATTTTATATTAAATGTTTATTACTTAACAATTTAAATATTATTGTTCATTGCATAAATCAATATACATATTATAATATACATATAGATTATTAATCAACAATGTGTTCATAAAAAATAGCAAATTGATTTGAAGTAAATGTTTAATATGACCTAAAATTTCGCCTTTATATGGATGCATTATGGGATATCTTAAGAATAGTATTAATGGAGGATAAAAATGAACAATTTAGATAAAAACAATGTTAATGAAGTTTTGGATATGCTATTAAGAACTCGAAGATCCATAAGAAGTTTTACAAAAGAAGTACCTTCAAAAGAACTGGTTGAAAAAATAATTGAAACTGGAAGACTTGCACCTTATGCAATACTTGCAGTAGCAAAACAAACAGATTTCAGACATTTCTTTGTTATCTCTAATAACAGTTTACAAATGGATAAAATAAAAACTATTCTTGTTGATGTTATTAAAACTCAAATATCAACCCATGAGAAGAAGGCTGAGAACGACATCGCTCTACAATCCTTCATTACTTCTTTAAAGATGCAAGTTAAAAAAGGGGTTCTTGGTGTAGGGTCAACACCTTATCTTATTATTGTGGCAGAACGTCGTGGAATACCAGCCATAGAACAAAAGTCATTATCTCATGTTATGCAGAATATGTGGCTTAAAGCAACTGCTTTAGGATTAGGTTTTGAACTTGTTAGTGTAATAGGAAGATTAAGTAATAATAAAGATTTTTGCGATATTTTAGGAGTACCAACAGATGAATATGGCTTTGATGCCTGTACAATCGGTTTCCCTACAACATCTGTAATTAAGGAAGGCAGAGCCATTCCTCATCCATCAATAAAATGGATATAATAAATAATATTGAAAACCAAATATTTATAAACTATTCTTACATATTTTTAATAATAGATTACATGCTGTTTCTCAGAGGAATCTATAATTTAACTGAGCCTAAGATAATCAAATTAATTACAAACAAAGAATAAATATAATAAAAGGACTTATAAATTATAAGTCCTTTTATTGAGCCTGAAATTAAATTCTTTTCCTTCAACCCTGGTAAATAACTTTCCTGTATTTCTTTTAAAGTATATGTATACCATCATAATCAATTATTTTTACTTTTGTTTGTGTCTTAGAATTAATCGTTCCTATGGCTCTCAATATATATTTATACTAATTCATACAATTCAATCTTACTTACATTAAGTTAATTTTTAAATAATTGGAGTATATTCAAAACTGCCTAAAGTATCTTTTAATTCCTTTTTTGCTTTATCTACAATAGATTCATCAAGCATTACATCATTTATTGAACATGCTATAGATTTTGATGCTAACAACATCGCTTTAAATCCCATGTCAGAACCTGCACTAGCGCAAGATTGCCATGTATGAGCAGAAATACCAATAGGCCAAACTGAACAAGAACATTGTGCTGTGGGAGTTATGTAACTAACATCTCCAATATCTAATGATAGTGATATACAGTTATTATGAGTAAAGGTATCATCTGTAACTTCATCATGTAGATTCATCTTAGTAATTTCCTTGTTTCCACTTAATACACTAGACACACTAATTCTTTTATCTATAGAAACTGTTTCAACTAATTTTTTTGCAAAATAGTAGTCATCTTCATCATACTTTTGTACTCCTATCAATTTCATGTTTTTTGATAAAACATCTGTTAATATTGTATTTGGAATATAGTCATATACTCCACTTACAATATTATATTCCATACTAGTACCAGTCATCAATGCTGCTCCTTTTGCTATATCAACAATTCTGTCAAATACATCTCTTACATGCTCCATTTTAACTCCTCTTATGTAATACCATACTTCTGCAAAGTCTGGAACTATGTTTGGCATTTTTCCACCATTAGTAGTTACATAATGAACTCTACAGCTATCAAATATATGCTCTCTTAAATAGTTACAGCCTATGTTCATAAGTTCCACTGCATCAAGTGCACTTCTTCCGTTATAAGGAGCTTGTGCTGCATGTGCGCTAACACCCTTGTATCTAAACTTTACAGAATAATTAGCAAGAGTTGGAATTCTTATTGGAGTGTTTATATCAAATGGATGCCAACTAAATGCACAATCAATTCCATTAAAGAAACCTTTTTTTATCATTAATACTTTTCCTGACAAATCTTCTTCTGCTGGACATACATAATATTTTATAGTTCCTTTCAATTTTTTTAGTTTGATTAGTTCCTTTATTGCAATTACAACTCCTATTGAACCCGTACCAAGTAAATTATGTCCACAACCATGACCCGCACCACCATCTGAAATAGGTTCTTTTGTAATGGATACTTTTTGAGACAAACCATCTAATGCATCATATTCACCTAAAACTGCTATAACTGGCTTACTTTCTCCATAGCTAGCTACAAATGCTGTATCCATATCCTCTAATTCATCTACACTAAAATCATGTTTTTTTAAATATTCTTTTTGTAAGTTTGAAGCATAATATTCTTTATATTGAAGTTCTGGATTTTTCCATATTTTATCTGATATATCTCTTAACTCTCCTTGTATTTTATCTATATAATCCATTATAAATTTTTTATTTGAATCATTTATATTAACCATATTCTCCTCCATAAGACTAATAATTATATTATTTGATTATATAAAATAATTATTTTTTAAATAGCTTCTATATTATAATCATTTTATATAAGAAAACCTCTTGACTTGTAAATTACACTTTATCAAGTAAGAGGTCTTTTAAATTTATAAAATTTTTAGCATGTTAACCAATCAAGCATATTAACCCATAATTTATTATAATATTTCCAATCAGTAAATTCTCTTGGACCCCAATGAGGTGCACAATCAGAACTAAAGATAGCAGATTTTCCTTTTCCAAATTCGCCAACAGCTACAAATGGGTCTCCTCCAATAGTCGCTAGCACAGGACAATTATCTTTAGCTATTGTCTTATTATATCCTAAAAACTGTGGCCATTCCTTTGGTATATCTTTTAAAACTGGATGTTCAGAATCAACAACGACTGGAGTTATTCCTGCTGGTTTTTCAACCCTATCATCTTTATCTATCATTGTTATTGGCAATACATCTTTGATAGCAGTTTCTCCAAATCTAGCTTTTGCATCTATACCTGTAAATGACATATATCCACCTACCATGATTAATGCTCCACCGCTATTTACATACTCTTTAACTAACTCAAGTCTATCTGGTTTACTATTACAATCTATAAATGTACTATTAGATAATAAGAATGTATTAGAACCTATATCAGATAATATTATACAATCATACTCATTTAACTCTTCCAATTTATATGGAAAACTGTCTGCTGCTACATGTGCAGGCATATGAACTGCTTCATATCCTCCAGACTCTACTGCTTCTTTTAACCATTTTACTGCTTCTTCATAATGTGTTGTAACAAATGTGTCAAATCCCTTTATATGAGTTATATTTTTTACCCACGATTCCCCTACTATTAATACTTTTTTCATCTATATATTCCTCCTACTTTTATAAGTTTAATATTAGACTGGCATACATAAGTATACTGTCTAAATACTCTTGAATTTCAACATACTCATCTATTGAATGACATTGTTCTATTGAACCTGGCCCTAATATTAGTGTTGGGATTTTAGCTAAGTTTTTCATCAGTCTTGCATCATTTCCAGCCGTTGACCCCTTTATATTTAGCTTTCTTTCTAAGGTTTCTTCTAATATCTTTTGAGTATTAACTATAAATTCAGATTGCTTGTCCATCTCAAAACCTAATCCTGATTGATATATATTTATCTCTGGTTTATTATCTTTAAGCCACAAATCTCCATCAGCTCTTGTCATTATAACCTTAGTTATATCTTCCACAACTTGCTCATAACTCATTGTATTTGGCAAGAAATGTACACATAAATTAAATACACATTTATCTGGTACAGTAGAGCCTGCTGTTCCACCATTTATTACGCCTAGATTTATTGTAGGTGGAGGTAATAAAGCATGTTTATATCTCATAAGCCAATTATGTTCTAACTCTTTTATATCTTGGAGTAATAACATTGCCTTTTCTATAGCATTTACACCTTCCCACTTACTTCCACAGTGGAGAGATACACCTTTAACTTCAACCTCAAAGAATACAAATCCCATATGTGCAATTATTATGTCTTTCTCTGATGGTTCACAAATTACACAGTAATCTCCATCAATTCCATTCATAACTGCATTTATAGTTCCATTTCCTCCGCCTTCTTCATCTACCACTGACATTACCTTTATATTGCCAGGTATATTTAAGCCACTATCTTTTATAAGTTTTACAGCTAATATTGAAGCTATTAGACCAGATTTCATATCTGCAGTTCCAAGTCCATAAAGCTTCCCTTTATCTTCTGTAGCACAATATGGATTATATCTCCATTTTTTTATATCACCAGGTGGCATAGTATCTACATGACCATTAAAAACTATTGTCTTTCCAGGCAAATTATCACTGTACTCACATATTAAATTATATCTATCATCATAATTGTGACCTAGATTACCTTCTTTATATATGTCTTTTGCCTTTTTAATTAAATCTTCGCTCATTTCTTGCCTATTTACACTAAAACCTATGGAATTTGCAAGTTTTTCAATATATTCTTGACCTTCCTTTTCAAATCCACCTAGTATTCCATGACCTACATCTTCGGTTTTGATACTTACAAGCTTTTTTAAATAGTCTATATATTCTTTTTTATTGCTATTTAATGTATCTAAGAGAATTTTTTTCATATTTCCTCCCAAGATTTATTTTCACATTTAAGATTTCAAAGTTAATATCCTCTGCTTAAATTACAATGTTTCTTTTTATTTAATACCTATCCTTTTTATTTAGCATCTATGCAAAACTAATAATTCTTATAACTTACTAGTTAAGTAATATTTATTATTTTACTTTAGCTGATTTTTTTAATTTTATGTTATTTATCCATATAGCAAATAACATTACCAAACCTTTTATAATCATCTGATTATATGAAGATACACTCAATAGGTTTAATCCATTTCCTAATATTCCTATTATTCCAACACCTATACATGTACCTACTATAGAACCAGAACCACCCATCATATTAGTACCTCCAAGCACAACTGCTGCTATAGCATCCAATTCGGCTCCATCTCCAACAGTTGGTGAACCTGATGCTAAACGTGAAGATAATATTATTCCAGCTAAAGCTGTTAATAATCCAGCTAAGGCATATACTTTAACTATAACTTTATTTACTTTTACTCCACATAGTCTAGCTGCTTCTTCATTCCCACCTACAGCATGTACATGGCGTCCAAAATCAGTTCTTTTTAAGAGAAAATGTCCTGCTATTACGACTATAATCATAATTATAACTGGTATTGGTATTGGTCCAACATATCCTCTACCAAGCATCTTAAATGCATCTGTGTTTACTGATATAGGTCTCCCTCCTGTAAACACAAAGCTTGCTCCACTTATTATTGTCAACATAGCTAAAGTTACGATAAATGGTGGTAATTTTTGTGTCGAAATAATTGCACCTTTTATGATACCTAGTATTGTTCCAATTGCTAATGCCAGTAACATACCAACCCATACAGGTGCATTGTAATTCACTACTGTTGTAGCCCAAAATGTACCTACTAAAGCAATTACTGCTCCTACACTTAAGTCTATTCCTCCTGTAATTATTACAAAAGTCATCCCTACTGCAAGAATTGCATTTATTGATATTTGTCTTCCAACATTAATTAAATTATCTAAAGTTAAAAAATTAGATGAAGCTACGCTCATTATTATAAAAATTATTACAAGTCCTATAGCTGCACTCCCCTGGTCTTTAAATACACTTGTTAATTTTGATAATAATGGAGATGAAGCATTTTCTTTATGCTTAGTTATTGAACTCATTAATTTTACCTCCAAAAGCCAATTTTAATACATTATTTTCAACCATTTCTTCACCTTCTAAAAAGCCACTTATATGGCCCTCTCTCATAACCATTATCCTGTCACTCATTGATATCAACTCTGGTATCTCTGAATATATCATTATGATACTTACGCCATCCTCTACCAAGTCACCCATTAGATTGTATATCTCTGCTTTAGCATTTACATCTATACCTCTAGTCGGTTCATCCATAATTAATATGTCTGGTTGTAATAAAAGCCATCTGGCTATTATAGCTTTTTGTTGGTTACCACCACTTAAGCTCTGTATAACCTGATTCATATGTGGAGTCTTTATTTTTAAAGCTTCTATGTATTTTTCTAAAACTTCTTTTTCTTTTTTTCTATCTATAACTGATTTAAATTTAGATACTTTCTTTAATCCTGCCATAGTTGTATTTTCTTTGACACTCATCTGTAAAAATAATCCAGTGCCTTTTCTATCTTCTGTTATCAAACCTAAACCATTTTCAATTGCATCCGATGGTGTTTTAAATTTAATTTCTTTATTATTTAAATATATTTTCCCAGAACTATATGTTCTAAGTCCAAATACAGCCTCTACGATTTCACTTCTCTTGCTTCCAACTAATCCACCTATTCCTAAAATTTCTCCTTTTCTTATATTAAAGCTGACATTATTAAAAACATTGTTTTTAGTTAGATTTTCTACCCTCATAATTTCTTCTTTGATTTCTACCTTTCTTTTAGGGAAAAATTGGTCTAATTTTCTATCTATCATTAAATTAACTAATTCTTCCTCAGATGATACTTCTTTGGTATTCAAAGTCGAAATCGTTTTCCCATCTCGCATTATAGTTATTCTGTCACAAATCTCAAAAAGTTCTTCCATTCTATGAGAAATATATATTATACTAACTCCACTACTCTTTAAATCATTTATAAGTCTAAAAAGTATCTCAGTTTCTTTTTTACTTATTGAAGATGTTGGCTCATCCATTATCAATACCTTAGTTTCTGATGATAAAACTCTTGCTATTTCAACCATTTGCTTTTGAGCTATACTAAGTTCTTTGACTAAGCTACTTGGATTTATATCTATTCCCATATTGTCAAAAATCTTTTTAGATTCTTCATTCATTTTTTTATCATTAGTTAAGACCTTGCTATTTATTTCTTTTCCCATAAAAATATTTTGTGCTACTGTCAATTCATCAAATACTGTTAATTCTTGATATATGGCATTTATACCTATTTTTTTAGAAATATCTGGTGATATATTTTCTATCTCTTTTCCTTCAAAAATAAATTTACCAGCAGTCTTTGCATGTGCACCAGTTAAAATCTTTATCATTGTTGATTTACCAGCACCATTTTCACCCAGTAGTGCATGAACTTCGCCATGAAATAACTCAAAATTAACATTATCCAACGCCCTAACTCCAGGAAATTCCTTAGCAATATTACTTAACTTTAGAATTATATTACTCATAATGACACTCCTTTTTAGATAGGATTTCTTTTAAATAATCTTATTTTTTATTAATTCTTAAAGTCTTTTATATTTTCTTTATCATAAAGTAAGGCTGGTACTGGTATATTTTTCTCTACCTTTTCACCTTTTATAGCCTTTACTACTGCTTCTACTGCCAAACGTCCCATTTCTTTAGGTTGTTGCTGAATCATAGCAAGAACAGTTCCATCTGTTATTCCAGTTGCTGCTTCATCAGTTAAATCAAATCCTACAATCTTAACATCCTTATTTTTTGCAGATTCAAGTGCAGCTTTAGCTCCTAATACACTATTTTCAGCTGTTGCATATATTATATCTACATTTGGATTAGATTGAATTAAGTTTTCTACAGTATTAAGAGATTCTTCTCTATCATATCCTGGTTGTGAGTTTAATATTTTAACATTAGCTGAACCTTTTAATGCTTCTTTAAACCCATCTATTCTTTGCATTTGTATTTGAGATTTTAAATCTGTTACTATTGCAATTTCTGATTTTCCACCTAAGTTTTCATCTATATACTTTTTAGTGTATTCGCCTAATTTTTTACCAGCATCGTAACTAACTGTTCCAACATAACTTGTAATATTTTCAGTATTTAATACAGCATCTACTGTAACTACAGGCATTTTTTCAAATGCTCCCTCTACAGCTGGTACTATAGCTGAATTATCTGTTCCAAGTACTATCATTCCATCTACATCCTGTTGTATAAAATCTTCTATAGCTGATGTTTGCTTAGCTACATCTTGGTCTGGGTCATTTACTATGACTTTTACACCTAGTTCTTTAGCTTTTTCTTTTATCCCTTCATCAATGTCTATAAAAAATTGATGTTGAAGAGTTATTGTAGATACCCCTATAGTTAAATCTTTCTTAGCTGAATTATCCTTCTTTTCTGATTTACCTGGTCCATCCATTGAACATCCTGTTAACATTCCTACTGCTAGTGTTGCAACAATTCCTAAAGATAAAATTTTTCTCATAATTACCCTCCATTTTTAATAGTTTTAGATTTGAACAATTTTAATTTTTATTTATTAATATCTAAATATTTTTCAACATCTTCCCTATAAGGCATTCCAGATTGAGCACCTAATTTTGTTACAGATAGTCCTGACACTACTACAGCATACCCTACTGCTGTATATAAGTCTTTGCCTTCTGTTATCGCTACTGACAATGCTCCATTAAAAGTATCACCTGCCCCTGTAGTATCTTGAACATCAACATTTATACAAGACACATGTTTTACTTCTTTACCATCATAAAATCTAGCTCCATTTTTGCCTTCTGTTACTACAAGTTTATTTGGATGTTTTTTTAATACCTCTTCTATACTTTCCTCTGTGTCAAAAACTATCTTATATTCATGTTCATTTGGTGTTAAATAGGTTACTTTTTCTATTATATCTTCATCTAATCTTATTGCTGGTGCTGGATTTAATAAAACCTTTATATTATTTTCAAAACAGAAATTTACTACATATTTTATTGTTTCTAGTGGAATCTCTAACTGTAGTAATACTATATCTGCATTCTTTATCTCTTCTTCATTCTTTTTAATTAAGTTTATATCTACTAGTTCATTTGTTCCTGGCACAACAACAATACTATTATCATTTTCACATAGTGTTATGACAGCAACACCAGAACTTTTTTGATTATTTCTAGCTATCAAATTATAATCAACTTTATTCTCTTTAAAATTTCGTATCAATTCTTCGCCTAAGCTATCTTCCCCTATACAAGATATCATTTTTACATTTGCACCTAACTTAGATGCTGAAACTGCTTGGTTAGCACCTTTTCCCCCAGGTGATGTAAAAAAGCTATTACCTAGTATTGTTTCTCCTTTTTCTGGTCTTTTATCTACAGAACATACCATGTCCATATTTACACTTCCTATGACAACTATGTTTCCCATTACGTTACTCCTTTACATATCTATTTATGCTTTTCATGCTGTTAATTACTTTCTTTAGTTGAAGCTCTTATCACTAGTTCTGCCTTAAAAATTAATTCATCAAAGGATTCTTTCTTATCTCCTCTTAAACAATTTATTAATATTTCACTGGCTTTATATCCTATATCATAAGATGGTTGTCGTACTGTTGTAAGTGGAGGACTTATTAAACTAGAAGTTTGAATATCATCAAATCCCACAACGCTTACATCGTTTGGTATATTTAATCCTCTTTCTTGAAGACCTCTGATAACACCTATTGCAATTAAATCATTTGCACAAAATATCGCATTAAAATCTATCACTTCTAATTTTTTTATAAATTCTTGCCCCCATTCAATCTTATATTTTCCTTCAAATACATAATTAGAATTGTAATCTAAATTACACTCAGTTAAAGCTTTTTTATATCCTTCTAATCTATCTATTGCTATTTCATTTTGAAGTGGACCACTCAAGTATATTATTTTCTTATTTCCAATATCTAATAAATGTTTTGTAGCTATATATGCACCCTCAAAGTTATTTATTTTAACTATGCCTTTTAAGGTTTCTTTATTCATACTTATTTTCTTATCGATTAATACTGTTGGTATTTTTATATCTTTGTAATTTGCCTCTTTCCAGTTTGTATTTGATGATGCTGCAAATATAATTCCATCTATCATTCTTTCTGATAATGTTCTTATCCCTTCATATTCCTTTTTGGCATCTTCATCTGTATTACATAAAATTATATTATAACCTTCCTCATTAGCTTTATCTTCCACACCTCTTGATACATCTGTGAAAAATGGATTTCGTATATCTGGTATAAGAAGTCCTATTGTATTTGTTCTTTTAGTTACTAAACTTTGTGCTAATTTATTTGGAACATAATTTTTTTCCTTCATTATTTTTAAAATCTTTTCTCTTGTTGCTTGACTTATATTTTCATCTTTATTATTAATGACTTTTGATACAGTTGTTTTGGAAACACCAGCCAATTCGCCAATCTCTTTTATAGTTATACTCAAGAAGTTCACCCCCACAATTTAGGAAACCGTTTTACTTAACCGGTTACCTAGATACTATCATATCTTTTTTCGCTTTGCAACTACTTTATACAAATTTTGTTATTTTTCATAATATTGCAATTTATAAATTCAAATTTAATATTTATATTAATATACAAAAAAAAATTAATATACTTTTATAATTATTTAAAAGTACATTAATTAATTTAAGTAATCTTTATTAAAGTTCAAGTCCTTGTTCTATAATCATTTTTTTATCATTTTCAATTCCATTTCCTACAGTTGTTAAATAATCACCTACAATTGCAGAATTTACACCACCATTAAATCCAATTTTGTCATACCCTTTTAAAGATAGCCTTCCACCAGCATATCTTATGTATACATTAGGAATTATAAATCTAAATACTGCTGTTGTTTTTAATATTTCCATAGGCTCTAATACATCATAATTTTCCATAGGAGTATTCTTAATAGGGTTTAAAATATTTATTGGAATTGATTTGGTATTTAATTCTCGTATTTCAAAAGCCATTTGTAGTCTTTGTTCTTTACTTTCATTCATCCCAATTATTCCACCTACACATACATCTAATCCAGCCCTTTTAGCTTCTTTAATTGTTCTTATTCTGTCTTGATAAGTATGTGTTGTACATATATTATCAAAATTATCTTTAGATGTCTCGACATTATGATGATATGTAGTCACACCTACTAATTTTAGCTTTTTAGCTTGCTCATAATCTATAATTCCTAGAGATGCACATAATTTTAAATTAGTATTTTCTCTTAATCCTTCATAGATATTTAAAATATCATTAAACTCTTTTCCTGTCATACCTTTACCACTTGCAACTAAAGAGAATCTATGTACTCCTTTACTTTCCATTTCTTTGGCTCTCTTTAAAATCTCATTGTACTCGAGCAATGAATATTCATCTACCCCAGTTTTATAATGGGATGATTGTGCACAAAATTTGCAGTCTTCACTACATTTGCCAGACTTAGCATTCATTATTGTACATAAATCCACTCTTCTTCCCATAAAAGCTTCTCTTATTTCATTTGCAGATTTTAATAATATACCAAAAATATTTTTGTTATTTGTATCAAGGCTTATTAAATTAAGAGCTTCTTCATAATTTATTTCTTTTCCATCCAAGACTTTATTTTTTAATTTAATTATGTATTTTTCCATATACCCTCCTATTCGTCAACCTATACCCTTTATATAGTTTACTTATTATATATAGTATTACATAGGCAATAATTATTGGTCAACCTTATTTTGCATATAAGTTTACTATTAAACAAAAAAAATACTGCCTCAAAATAGTATTCATATAATATATTATACATATCACTATTAAAGCAGTATTTTTTATTAAATATTATCCTTATTAACTTACAAAACCATCCTTGTCTTAACTCCATCCAAGCTTTCTATTGTAACAACCTCTAAACCTTCATACTCTCTAAATAGCCATTTTAAATCCTTCATAGCTTGATTAACCTGACTTTTTGTTAGATTATTTATAAAATATTCTTTTCTAGTTTCCTCATACTCTTTGCTAGTTAAAAAGTTTCTTAGAAAATTAAATGCAAATACACTTGGAATATTGTTTACATTAGCTTTCTTGCTATTTTCTTTCTCATAGTAAATTTTCATAAATGCATACTCCTTTGATACTTTTAAATTTCTCTTACAATAATTATATGCATTTAAGTCCTACTATTCTTATAATTTTATTAATTCATATTCTTTATTTCCCATTCCCATTTCACATGCATAGTCTATTATTCTAGTTCCATTTACATGAGGATGCTCATGTTTAAACACATCATGACCCATTTCCTTACAAACCAAATCATAGCATGCTTGTTCAATCGCTACTGGGTCTGTTGATGCTAATATTCCTATATCATGTGCAATCGGTCTACCTGACCAAGGCACACAATCACAAAGTGGAGTCACATTCATAACAAAAGTTATATATCCTACCTTATCTTTTTTGTTTGATACTGCTCCATAAGCGTATTCTGCCATCTTTTCAACAAATACATCTGAGTCACTTTCCCATTGTATAGTTACTGCTCTAGTTGGACAGACAGTTGGACATTCTCCACATCCATAACACACATCAGAATCTATAATTGCCTTCTTATCTACTATACTTATAGCTTTTGTAGGACAAGAATTAACACATTTTCCACATCCTACACACTTCTTCTCTTTTACTACTGGCGTAACATCAGAATGTTGCATTTGCTTTCCTGCTGCACTTGCACACCCCATAGCTAAATTTTTTAATGCTCCTCCAAAACCTGCTGCTTCATGACCTTTAAAATGACTCATTACTATCATTGCAGAAGAATTATAAATTTCGCCACCTATTTTCACACTTTCAAAATGTTTTTTATCTATTTGTACATTTTCATAATTTCTACTGTACAATCCATCTGCAATTATTACTGGCGCATTTACCACTGCATAGGCAAAACCATTTTCTATAGCTGTTGTAAGATGGTCTACAGAATTTGTTCTACTCCCTGTATATAATGTATTTGTATCTGTTAAAAATGGCTTTCCTTCACAATCTTTAATCTTATCAACCACTTGTCTAACTGCTACAGGACTCATATATGTAGTATTTCCTTTTTCTCCAAAGTGAAGTTTGATTGCTACTTGGTCATTCTTTTCTATTAAATCTTTGAATCCTGCTGTATCAAATAATCTTTTTACATTGTTTGGCACATTTTTATTTTGCGAATTTGAGTATAAGTCACAAAAATATACTTTTGACTTTTCCATATCTACACCCCTTTAAAATATTTACTTGAATTAATTTTATCACTTTTAAAGTAATTTTTTAGTATATTTTACCACAATTAAAGATTCTTATCTTTATTTAATAAAAACAATATTATTTTAACTCCTTACTACATTTTTTAATTCTTTATTAGTTTAGGCTCTATATACTATAGCATATCTTAAATAACTGATAATCACTAGATTATAATCTATCTCCTTTTTTATTTTTAAACAATTCCTTAAGCTAATAATTTAATTATTATAAAATATAATGAGTACGACTAAAACAAAAAAAGACTTGAAACTTAAGTTCAAGTCTTTTTTACTTAGATATATTCTTATATATTACTAAGTATATTTTTACACAATACAGTGCTATTTACATTTATAATAAAGATATCATTAAACTGGTTTTTTATTAAATAAAATAACAGCTGATAACAGACACACTATTGAAATAATGATTGTTACAATGATTGGAATAATAAATTCTGGAGCCGTCACTTTCCCTGAAATCAAATCTATATTTTTTGATAATATGAAATTAGGTGTATAAGGTGCAACCTGTTTAGGAATAGAAATTAAACTCAAAACAAGAGTTACTACTAATACAAGTAATACACTTGCAAATGCTGGTCTAAATAGTACACATCCAAGAATTAATATAGTAATATACATAATACCAATTATCCATAAGTTAAATGCTGAAAATACAACATGATTAAGATTTGCAGTTGGCCAAAAATACATTGTATAACCATAAGTACATAAAAAGCTCAGCCAGAAACCAATGGTCATAATAATTACTGTAATAGAAAATTTAGACAATACTACAGACGAACGTGACAATCCTTTAGTCAACATAATGACAAGTGTCCCTTTAGAATATTCGTTTGATAAAATATTACAAAAAATAATTAGAGTTAAACTCATTCCAAGACCAGAAATATTGCCAGAAAACTGTGTCCAAGAATCTAAAGCAGTTGGTAGAGAAGTAACTTTTAAAGTTGGGGCAAAATGAGCAATCAAGTCTGGCATAAATTTAGCAGAAAGAGGACTCATTATTCCAAATATTAAAAATAAAATAATCAAACTAAATAATTTATAATTTCTTACGTTCTCTACAAATTCTTTTTTTGTAAATGCTATGTATTCTCTCACTTTACTACCTCCAAAAATAAATTTTCAAGTGACAATTCTATTAATTCCATCTTTATTGGACAAAGATTCATTTCTGCAAGTGTAGATATGGCTGTTTGTTGTATTGATTTTATATCTTTACCATGGAAAATAATTTCCATATTAGTCTCTTCTGAATCTTTAAGTAAGGATTTAATGCTACTACTAGACTTAAATGCTTGGATTTCATCATTACTTGAAAACTCCAATAAAAGTCTATCTTTTCCGTGCATACTTTTTATTTCTGAAAGTGTACCACTAAGAGCAATGCTTCCGTTATTTAATATAGCTACATGGTCACAAATTCTTTCAACATCAGACAGTATATGTGTTGAAAATATTACAGTTGTTGAGTCTTTGATTTTAAACATAATATCTAATATTTCTTTTCTCCCAACAGGGTCAAGTGCGCTTGTTGGTTCATCACAAATAAGTAATTTAGGGCGTGAAAGTAATGCTTGAGCTATCCCAAGACGTTGCTTCATTCCACGAGAAAATCCACCTATTCGTTTCTTTTCATTTCCAAGTCCCACAAGTGTCAACAACTCTTCACTTCTTAACTTTATTTCTTGTTTTGAAAGCCCTGTGATTTCTCCACAAAGAGAAAGATATTCAAGTGGTCTCATATAGTTATAAAACTCTGGAACATCAGGTAGATAACCTACATGGCGATTAGAACTTGTTCTTCCATAAGTCACCTTCTCACCAAAAACATTTATAGTTCCACTATCTGCTTCAAGTAACCCAAGCACCATTTTCATTGTTGTAGTCTTGCCTGCACCATTCTTACCTACAAATCCAAATACTGACCCTTCTGGTACAGTAAGATTTAGCTTATCTATTATCTTTCGATTACCAAAACTTTTTGATAACCCATTTATTGAAACAATATTCATCATTCATCACCTCTTCCTATAGTGAAATATAAAATTGGACCTATTATACTTATAAATAGCACTAAAATAATCCATATTGCCTTATTACCAATTTTATAATTTGGATGTTTTATTATATGAATAAGTACAGTAATTACAAGTATTAAATTTAAAATAATAACAGGAAGTAAAAGTGGTAGATATTCCATTAAATTTTCCATAATCTTATTCCTCCAATAAAGATAATTTTTCTATAAGAAATCTGTATTCTTTGTTCTCATTTAATACAGAGAACATAGGATTATTCTTAATAGCAGCAACAATACCTGCCTTTACAATTGTATCATCACGTGTAATACCTGTTCCAATCTCAGAAATCCAGCAATCAATATGATTAAAAAAGTCATCACTATGTAGCATAATTGGATATATATCACTTATTGCCAAATCTACATATCTTTGTAACGACTTAATAGCTCCTTTAGTATTTCCATGTATTAAATTCATTTGTATCTGAGTCAAATATACAGAAAACATAACACCAGGAGATAATTCATTAAGGTCAAATGTATCTGAAATTATTAAAATACGTCTTTCTATTTCTTCAATTTGTGATTTATCTGAGTTTTGCAGAAGTCCCACTAAATCTTGAACTAATAATGTAAGATTCTGATATGCTCCAATCTGTAACGTTTCATTAGCTTCATTAGTTTGACCATTCATCATTTGTCCCTGTGCAAGAAGTATGCTTTCATTTACCATGGGAAAATTGCTATCTTGAAATAAATCAATAACTTCTATAGGTTGATTTAACAAGATATAACAAGTTGCCTCCATACCTTTTGACTGACGACAAATTTCTATATCATCACTTGTTTCTCGTATTCGAATAAAAATTTCTAATGCTTCACTAATTAATAGTTCACGTTTTTCTTCATCTACAAGGTCATAATGATTAATTATCAAAATACCCATCTGATAAATCAAAGGAAAGCATGAATAATATTTTTTTATGGTTTCTCTTATTTCATCCATAACTTCATCAAATGGTTTAACAGTAAAATCTTTACACAATCGCTGATATAGTTTATTAATATCTTCCTTAATCATTTGTGGTTCGTAGCAAATTAATTCATCAACTGTAATGTTGAAATATGTCGCGAGTTGTGGTAAAAAAGTGATATCAGGATAACTTTGCCCAGTTTCCCATTTAGACACAGAAGCTTTAGAGATACCTATATAATTTGCAAGTTCATCTTGTGTAATTCCTTTTTCTTTACGCTTTAAAATTAGTGTTTTTGCAATGTTTAATTCATTCATATCAACGCCTCCTTTGTATAATTATATCCTTAAATACATAAACCTAACAAGCGATTTGAAGTTGACTTTTGATGAAAAAATCAACCATAGAGAAACAAATAAGCAGGTATCTTAGATACCTGCTTAAATATATTTTTAAATTCAATTTATATAATTTTTTATTTATTCCAATCATTTCCACATTTTTATACAAAACCACATATGAATATATCCAAATATATTTTTTATTTATCATGTTTTTTAAACGTCTTGTATAAAATATCTTTTAATATGAGTACATTATTCTCATTGCTCATCCTGTATTCCTTTTCAAATCTTGAATATAATTCTTCAATAGCTATTTGATACTTTTCTATCCCTTCTATGTCAACATATGTTTCTAAAATAGGATACTTAGAGCTCCATGCTTTTGTCCAGTCAACATCCTTACTAATATTATCAGTTACATCTTTAGAACATAAATTACTTTCATCGATTAAGTAATCATAAGTAATATTAAATAGCTTTGATATATTTTTTATATTTTCTAAGTCTGGCTTAGCTTGCCCTAATTCCCACTTGCTAATAGTTTGTCTAGATACATTTAGTCTTTCAGCCAACAATTCTTGAGAATAATTATATTTCTTTCTTAGTTTTGTAATCTTGTCTCCTAAATTCATATATTAAACTCCTTTCAAGGTAAAAATAATTATATTTCAATTATAAAGTATTAAACTCAATGATTCTACAAAGCAAAGTTTGAAATATGTAAACTTTAATTTACATACATGATGAATCATTCTATATGAACAATACTAATATTAATATTTAATTATAGATTTTTTAATAAAAATTAATTATTTATTCTTAAATAATAAAAAAGGCTTGTGTTGTAGTTAACTCCAAGTAGTATACTCTATTTAAGAATTGAGTAAAACATAATGAGTTTTATGTAGAGATATTGTACAGTTTATAAATCATATCATACTAAAAAGGAAATAAGGGAATTGTTTTCTAAACTTACAGGTGTTAATGTTGATGAAAGCCTATATTTAATACCACCATTTTATACAGATTTTGGAGAAAATATAAGAGTTGGAAAGGATGTATTTATTAACCATGCTTGTACATTCATGGATAGAAGTGGAATTACAATTGCAGATGATGTACTGATTGGACCTTAAGGTAAATCTTATAACAATAAACCCTCCTTTAGAGCCCTCAGAAAGACATTCCACTGTGTCTACACCCATAGTTATAAAGAGGAATGCTTGGTTAAGTGCAGGAGCAATGATTATGCCAGGTATTACAGTAAGTGAAAATACTGTTGTTTCTGCAGGAGCAGTAGTCACAAATGATTTACCTCCAAATACTGTGGTTGCAGGTATCCCTGCTAAGATAATAAAGACTGTATGTTAGATTCTAAGTTTAAATTTGGTTATTAGTTCAATAGAATATTATTATAGTATTTCAATAAAAAAGACATTTTTAATTTAATTAAGTTTGTCTTTTTTTATTGATTTTTATTATACTCATTTCAAGTTTTATTGTCAAAGTTCTTGACAAGTAAACTTGTCATAAGTATAATAAAAGTACCAAGTAAACTTGGCATCCAAATAGGAGGTATCTTACATGAATAAAGAAGAAATTTTAAGTAAGAGTCGTCAATCCACTAAAGATGAAGGCTTAGAGTATATTGAAAATAAAGGCAGAAAAATAGGATATTCAATTTTCATATGTGTCTTCGCTTTCATTGTAATATTTAACGCCTTTATTGGACAAAAGAGTGATGCAGTATCTGCTTTATTTTGGACATTTGGTCTTGCTGAAAATATAGCAAAATACCAATTCACACATGAAAAAAAGAATTTAATTTTGGCTATTGGTTTCTTAATTACAACTATATTCTCATTAACTAATTTTGTTTTATCATCATTAAGGTAAGCAATATGAATGAAGAATTAATATTAAAAAATCACTTAAAAATAGCAAGAACAGAGAAAAAATTATCTCAAAGTCAGCTAGCTGAAATGGTCGGCGTGTCAAGAAACACTATTAGTTCAATAGAAACAGGTCAGTTTAATCCAACAGCAAAATTAGCACTTATTTTATGTATAGCTCTAGATAAAAAATTTGAAGATTTATTTTACTTTGAATAAAATGTATTGTAGTCATAAAATATAAAAGAAACCATAGTTATTGTATATTTTATTCACTTCTAAAACTCAAAATAAAAAGAGTTAAATAAATAAAACAAAAAGAGTAAATGGTTAGATATTCATTATCTTATCACTTTACTCTTTTATTTATTTTAAAGTCTTATACATCTCTTTAATACCCTACATTCCATATTCATTAAAATAACTCCTATTTTCAAAAACCTCATTTTTAAATCCATATGTTGTCTAAATATAAAATAAATATACAGGTACCTTAATAAATATGTTGCAAAATTATTAAGGTACCTGTATAATATATTTCATAAGGTGCCTTATCATTATAAATCATATTATTTAGGAGGATAACATGGAAAATGAAAAATCAAACATTAAATATTTAAAAGAAGAACCAATAAAAAAAACTATTCTTTATTTATCTATTCCTATGATGATAGGAATGTCAGCTGGAACTATCTATAATGTAATTAATGCCTACTTTATAGGTTTAGTTCATGACACAGCTATGCTTAGTGCAATAACATTGGGACTCCCTATATTTACAATTCTAATGGCTTTTGGAAATATGTTTGGAGTTGGTGGTAGTACATTCATAACTAGGCTAATTGCACAAAATAATAGTGATGAAGCCAAGAAAATTGCTGGATATACTTTTTATGCAAGTATTATAACAGGTCTATTGATAGGTCTAATTGGCTACTTACTAATGAATCCTATTATTAGATTATTAGGTTCCGATATGACTACATTTGAATATACAAAACAATATGCAATTACACTATTTGTTGGCGGATTTTCTATTATATTGAACTTCTCTCTTGAACAAATTGTAAGGTCTGAAGGTGCATCAAAAGAATCTATGTATGGTATGTTTATAAGTGTAATAGTTAGTATCATATTAGATGTTTTATTTATACTAGTTCTTAATATGCATGTGTATGGTGCTGCATTATCAATGATACTTTCTAACATTGCATCTAGTGCTTATTATGTTTGGTATTTAAATGTTAAAAGCGAGAACCTTAGAGGTTTTTTACATTACATAAAAATCAGCATAAACAGTCAAGTTGAAATATATAAAGTTGGTGTATCCCAATTAATCCAATGCTCTTTCTTAATTGTGACTACATTATTATCCAATAACTACTCTATGCAATATGGAAATAACATAGTTGCTAGTTTTGGTATAGCACTTAGAATTGCTCAAATTCCAGAATTCTTTGTTATGGGTATTGTTTTAGGTGTAATGCCACTTATAGCATATAATTTTTCTAATAAGAATATACCTCGTTTAAAAGAAAGTATAAAGTATTCTGCTTTATTCATATTTGTAATCGCAGTTGTATTTTCAGGAGTTGTTTATATATTTAGAACTCAAGTAATACAAACATTCTCAGTTGATACGTCAGTTATTGAAATAGGAACGTATGTATTGGTAGCTATGTTAGTATCTGCCTTATTCAATGGAGTTACATCTTTATTTATGACAATATATCAAGCATCAGGAAAAGGCATTGAAACAGGTATAATGTCTATAAGCCAAGGTGGATTGTATATACCTATAGTAATATTACTTAATTATTTTTATGGACTTGATGGGCTAATATGGTCTATGACAGTAACAGAAATTATAACATTTTTAATAGGTGCAGTTTTATATATACCTTATAGTATAAAACTTAAAAAGGTATCACCTAAAGATAAAGTAAGTCTTATATAAGATTTACTTTATTTTTAATTTTAATGTTAGTCAATACAAATTATTTTATTATATGTAATTATTAATATATTAATCAATTTTATTAAAAATAACAGTCTTCTCTTTTAAAGAGATTTTTCCTACTTGATATCCATATTCATTTAATTCTTTTTTATATTTTAAAAACGAATGGTCTATCTCTATTCCTGCAATATCTTTTATTTCTTCAAAAGTTAATTTAAATGATTGGTTACCATTTTTCTTGACATATTCCCATAAAGAACTATATTTGCTCATTTTATATCACTCCTTTTAAAATTATATCTTATCTATTAGTTTATATTCTATCACTATTAATTTATAAAGTTATGCTACTTATTATTTATATGAAAAAATATACAAATAATAAGTAGCAATTTTTTATAATTATCATATTTTCTTCATATTTAAGAAAAGTCACTCGTAGTTAAAATATTTTTTTTAAGAAAGTTTACTTCATCAGAAAACAAATTTTAATTGTTCTTATTTTTATTATGTAATTATTCAAGACAATATGTCATTGTTGAAATACAACTCTAATAACTAAATATTTTTATACATTCACTATTTAAAAATCTTTTTTATTGAATTTAAGTTAAATTTATCGACATTTCAGTAATAGCGTTTTCTTCATTTTCAATATGAATGTAGATTCTATTATAATTAAAGCTCTACATCAATCTTTTTACCACTCATTGAACAACAACTAACTTTTGCCTTATCAATAGAAAATATTTCAAACTTACCGTCTCCTACAGAGTACATCTGACCTAAACTTGGCATTATTTCAAGTGCCTTAGCTTGTGTTTCTTTTGATGTAACGAATACTGCTTCACCCAAAATACGTAGAGTATTAAGTTTTTGGTCTATACAGCAAAGCTCAACCTTTGGATTAAAAATAAGTTGCTTAAACATATCTTTTTGATTAGATGTGCAAAATGTAAGTTTGCCATCATATTCCATAGCAAATCCTAGAGGACGCACATGTGCTTGATTGTTCTCATCAGCTGTTGCTAAATAATAAACTCCTGCTTTGTTCAAAAATTCTAATACTTTCATAATTTTTACACCCCTTTTAAATACTTGTATTAAGGATTATCCTTTGATATAATTTTAATATAAAATAAGAAAAAAACAAGTATGCAGTTTTTTCTGATAGAGTATAAAAAAGATACTATTGGAATTGAGGAGTGAATTAAAATGAGTTTAGATAATAAAAATAATATAACTGAAAATGCTGAAGAATTAACTTGCCCTATACGTTACGCATTAGATGTTGTTGGTGGAAAGTGGAAATTACCTATTATATGTATGTTAGCAGTTGATAATCCAATTAGGTATAGTAGTATAAAAAGAAAATTAGATGGAATTACAAATACTATGCTAGCTCAATCATTAAAAGATTTAGAGTCTGATGGTATTGTTCATCGTAAACAATACAATGAAATTCCTCCAAAAGTTGAATATACATTAACGGATAAAGGTAAAAGTATTGTACCTATTTTGCGACAATTTGCTAATTGGGGCGCTATTAATATGCAGGAGAAAAACACATGCGGACTTAATTGTAAAGAATGCAGAAAAATAACTTAATCATATAATATACAATCATTACAAACTTTTTTTTAGTTCTTTAATAATATATAAAAATATTTTTGTTAGTTTTCAATATTTGCTACATATATTTATTTCTATATAAAATTTGTTATTATATATAATTTTAAAATTTAAGATAAGGGGAATTAATATGTCAAATAATATCAAGATAATAAAAAAAGAAATAAACTATTTCTTATTAATAAATTTTTTACTGATTGCTTTTACATCAATATTTTTATTTTGGTCAATATCAAAACCAAATAATAGTGAACTTATATCAAGCTTCTCTGTATTATTTATGTATATTCCTGCATTTTCAGCAATTGTTGTCCTAAAAAAAGTTTCTAATTACAAGTTTGATTCAACAGTGGATAAATTTTTAAAGTTTTTTGCTATAACTACAATTGTGAGAATAGTAATATCTATAGCTGAAACATTTTTAATCCATAGTAGTATTATTTCTTCAACAATAGATACATTAACATCTTTTTATCTTTTAGCGGTTGTTCTTTACAATGAATTTCAATTTGAAGTTTTAAATTTATCTTTAAGTAAAAATTTCAAAAAAGTTTTAGGTATTCTATTAATATTCTTGATATTAATTATAGTTAGAAGTGTTATTGATAAAGAAGGTTTATCAATTAATATTGTAAATAAATTTTTCACAGTATTTATAAATATAATTATAAATTTATGTTTTGGTTTTAATTTATTTTTTGGAGAAGAATTTGGATGGAGATACTTTCTTCAACCTAGACTACAAAAGATTTATGGCAAAAAATTTGGTGTATTAATTTTAGGTTTTATATGGGGAATTTGGCATTTGCCTCTTTGTGTCACTTTGTACAGTCCCGAAACCCCATTTTATTGTGTTATTTCCCATATATCATATTGTACCTTTATAGGAATATTTTTAGGATATACCTATATGAAGACCAAAAACCTTTGGGCACCAATATTAATCCACTTAGTAAATAACAATGTTTATATTATACTTAAAGGAGGTACCGAATCTATATTTACATTAGAATCACTATTATGGAGTATTCTAGTTGATGCTATATTGTTTTTACCATTCTTATTTACTAGAGAGTACAAAACTAATAACTATGATGAAAGTTCTAACTAGTCTATAAATACATAAATCTCTAGACATAGAGGCTTTTTATATTTGTCCATAATATTGATAAAATATCTGTTTTAATATATAGAAGAGTAGTCCTTATGGTATATAAGTAAAATAAAATTACTTTTTATGTAAATTTTAATAATTTGCTCATTTTAAAAACCACTTTTCATTAGATGTAAAAAAGTGGTTTTTAAAATAATATTTCTACATTTAATTTTTAGCTCATTCTTATCTAAAACAGATTATTATATATTTATATCAATCTAAAAATAGCCATTTTATGTTTTATGGTATAATAAAAATAATACATACCTTACTTTATTTTAAGTAAAATAATTTCTTAGTTTAATTTATATAGAACAGTTAAATCGGCAAAAATCAATCTAATAAAGGACTTCATAAATTTAAATATGGATATAGAAGTAGCTCTTCAAAATCTAATCGTTATTTTACATTTTGTGGTATAATAAAAATCAAGAAGGACTATAATTTATTGTTGTAGAGTGGAGTCCAGAAATTATTGATTATTCTTTTTGAACTTAACTTTTAGTTCAAAACTAAAGCTACTCTTTCGTGAACTGTACCCACTGTTTTATACAGTTAAAACATGTAAAAATAGGTTTTGCATTTGGATATAGTTCTATTGCTTTATCAAAAGTTTCGAACACCAAGTTATTGTTATTTGATTTTCCAATAACATATGAAATTATACTTCTATCGCCTAAATCTAGAATTGCACTTAAATAGGCCTTCGTCCCATTGGTTAATTTAAATTCAGTTACATCTGTTAACCATTTTTGATAGGTTTTATCTGCACTAAATTTTCTACTTAATACATTTCCAGCGATTACTTCTGGTTTACATTTAACATAACTGAATTTCTTTTTTCTACAAACAGACCTTAAACCTACGCCTCTCATTAGTCTGTACACTCTCTTGTGATTGACATTAAGTTTATACTCTCAGTTTAACTGCATAGTCATCCTTAAAGAGTCAAAAAAACCCATTCTTTTCTTCATATATCTTAGTTATCAAAGCTGCTAATTTAATGTTTTCAAGTTCTAAATTACTTTTATATTGATTGAGCCATTTATAGTATGTTTACAAAAATTTTTAGTTTAAATTATAATTTTATAAAAAACTAAATAATTTCAATATTACAATTAATAGATGATAAAATTAAAACTATATTGCTTAGAAAAATAATTAAGAATTTGAAATGGTGTATCTACCATATTATATTTTAAATATTTTTTAAAAGTTAATATATAAAAACAGGATGAGTATATAAGTCACCCTGTTTTATATATTAAACTCTAAATTTAATAAGCTCAAGTGTGTCATTTAATGCTGACATACTATCTATTTGAATCATTAACCACTTACTTCCATTAAAGAATTTTATCTCATTATACAATTGCTTTATATAATCACAACAAGTATTAATAAATAAGTCAACCTCAACTCTATTACTTTCATTTACAATGACTAAAGCTTTGAAGGAACCTTCTTGAGGATATAAGGTACATAATGACTTTCCTCTTTTTTTGTATTTTACATTCCAACCTCTTTGCATTGAACATTTGCTATACTCGAGTTTTGGTTCCACACTATATGTTGAACTTAATATACTATTTAGCTTGTCCCACAATGGACTATTAATAAATTCTTTGATTTGTTCAAAGGTTGGTTTATTATCTTGAAAAAACATATCTTGCCAATCCATATTCATCACCCTTTCTATTGTTCAATAGACACTGGAATAGTCCAATGTTCCATATATGCCACTTCAGGTGTAGTAGGATAATACATTTCAATCGCAAAATCAGTGGCTATTAAATTATGATTCTTCATCCATCTTTCCATAAACTTATCCGCTTTAAAAACAGCTGAATCAACTAACTCATTAAAATTTTCTGCTTCAAATCCACACACTAAATATTCTTTAGCAGGTAACTCAAAAATACTATATCCTTCCACCAATGTACCTGGCTCCACTTCTATACCTGCCATATACATACAATTACCTTCTTTTGCACTTCCCATATAAAGAGCAGCAAATTCATTTCCACCTGGGATTTTATTTGGTATATTGTGTTTTTGACTTCCAAGTTTCATCCATAATTCCTTTGCTATCGCTATGCCAGTTGTCTCACCACCCATCAACTGGCAAATAGGTATTTCTTTTTCTATTCCAATAAAAGTCCTTGGGTTACTCAATCTTCTGCGAGTTACTTCAATTACTATATCATCAGCAATCAGTGGCACACCTTCATCAACCATAATATAATTTAAAATTAATTCTGGCTTAACAAATTGATTAAGTTTTACTGGATTTGCTCTATATTCCTCTGGAGTTAATCCATATGCTTTTTTAAAAGCACGTGTAAATGTCTCATGACTTTCAAATCCAAAATTTAAGGCTACATCAAGTATACGATTCTTATGTTCTGCTAAATGTTCAGAAGCTTTTGCAAGGCGACGAAGCTTTATATATTCCATTACGGTCTTATTAACTAACCTTTTAAATAATCGTTGATAATAAAATGGTGATAAATTAGCTGCATTTGCTAAATCATCAATAGATATTTCTTCTGATAACCTTTCTTCTATCAATTCTAGTGTAGTTTGAATGGATTCCCATGCATGCATATTATAATTCCTCCTTATAGTTATCTTAAGCTTCTATATTTATATTATCAAAATCATAAAAATTCTTCTTGATATACAGTGCCTTTTTTAATCTTTACAATACTTACCAACAAGATTATTTAAACTTATTTAACTTGTCTTTAGACAAGTATTCTCCCACTTCTAAGTAATATCATAAGTGGTTATTAGTTCTCTACTCTATGTTAAATATTGTAATATTAATAATAGGCTATATGACAATTACAATATTTTATTGTAAACATAAAGTATTGCAGTAAAAATAAAATATAGCAAATCTTATTTGAAGATTTGCTATATTATATATTTTATTAAATTGTTTTTAAACACTGTATTTATTTCTTTACTAAAAAATTCCTTCATATCATCCAACTGCTCTTTAGTATATACATATTTTCCATATCCAAATTGACCATATTTAAACTTTCTATCATCATTTTCCATTGGCAATAATGTGTCTGGATAAATTTCTAATATTCTATTTTTAGCTTTAGTTGTATATCTATGAGATATAACTTCAAATATAATTTTTCTGTCAAAATCTTTTGGAAGAGCTTCTTTTATACTTCTAATCAGACTTCTATACTCCTCTTCCCAACCTTCATATAAAAACACAGGAGCTATTATAAATCCAATCTGATATCCAACTTTTGCAAGCTTTACAGCTGATTCTATTCTTTTCTTTGCAGAAGCTGTATAATGCTCATGTCCATCTATAATTCTAGGTGTATTTATGCTAAATCTTATCTCTGTATGGTTATTATGCTCAGCATCCAACAAGCTATCTACATCACTGTATTTAGTAACAAATCTAAATCTTCCCTTTTCTTCTTTTCCAAAAAACTCTATTGTCTTTTTCAATGAATTAGTATATGGCTCTACTGGAACAGGGTCTGATGTAGCTGCTCCTTCAAATATGGTTACTTGTGGTTTTCTATCTTCAATATACTTCTTTGTTTGTTCAAGTATCTCATCTATATTTACAAACACCCTTATAAAGGGTTTATCACCTAGTTGTGTGTTTAAATAACAATATTCACATCTTCCCATACATCCACTGACAAGTGGTAGTTGATAATTAGCAGAAGGTTTACATGTTTGAAATTTTAAGCTTTTCCTAGTGCCAACTACCATTGTTTGTTTTCCATTTCTATATTGTTCATATAGATTTTCTCCTGGGATATGTTCCTTAACCCTATTTGATGATATCTTAATTATTTCTACATCTTTTTTATCCTTAAATTTATCATATATGTTTTTCCCAATATTAGTATCTAAGCTACCCTTTTCAAATATTATTCTTTTAGGATTAAACATTTATTTCACCTCTACTTAAAGTTTTTAAAATGAAGATTTTTATAAAATATTACTTAGTTAATCTTCCCCTTTTTAAGTTTCTTTATTTATCAGAAAGTAAAATAAACATTTGAGATAAATTTATTTTTTTGCATTAACTAATTACAAGTTTATTTACTTATAACAACTAACACAACCAATTTTTATCTAAAATTTAATTTATAAATTTAATTTACAAAGATTTATAGTATATTTCTCTTATTTGTTCCTTATTAAAAGTCTTTGGATGTCTCTTAATATTTGCAGCAGATATTTTCATACAGTTATCAGTTAACCAATCAATATCTGATTTTACAATACCTAAGTCACTTAGCTTTATATCTAAATCTATCTTTTTAAGGAAATTTTTAACTGCACCTGAACAATCTTCTGCACAAGTTCCACCCAATAGTTTTGATATATTTCCAAACCTTTCAATATCACTATCCCATGAACTTTCTACAATAGTTGGTGTTAAAGCTGCAAGCCCTTTTCCATGCATTACATCTCTAAGACCACTTACAGGATGCTCCATTCCATGTTGAAGAGTTGTTCCAGCTGTACCAATTGTCATCCCACCAATAGTGCTTGCAAGTGTTATTTTCTCCCAAGCTTCTAAATCATCAGAATTATTGTATACATTTACTAAGCTTTCTGATATAAGTTCAATCCCATAGATAGCCTGTACATCTGCAAGAGGATTTCTTCCATTAGAAAGATATGCTTCTATGTTGTGAGCAAGTGCATCAAATCCAACTGATGCAATTATATGTTTTGGCATTGTTACCATAAGCTCTGGGTCAATTATTGAGGCTTTTGCATACATGCTATTCTTTTTTATAGATTTTTTATCTTTAGTATCTGAATTTGTAAGCACTGCAAAACAATTCCCTTCACTACCTGTGCCTGATGTTGTTGGAACTAAAACTATAGGTAGGGCCTCTTCACCTTGTTTAATTCCAAATATGTAATCATTTAAATCACCTGGATTTTTATAAGAAAAAGCTATACTTTTAGCTGCATCCATTATACTTCCACCACCAAGACCTAAAACACAATCACAACCAGTTTCTTTTATAGCTTCTACGCCTGCATATATAGTAGTTATAAGAGGATTTTGCTCTACTCTATCAAAAACTTCATATTCTACTTTAGCACCTTTTAGCAAATCTATTGTCTTATCAAGTAACCCTGTTTTCTTTGTACTGTTTTTCCCAGTTACAATTAATACTTTTTTACCATATTTAGATACTTCTATTCCTACATCATTAATTCTTCCTCTTCCAAATAAAATATTTACTGGCAAACTATAATTAAAATTCATGCTAAAACCTCCTATTTTTCTACTTTAGTAATAACTTTATTTTTTAATAAAAGTATAATTATGTATTGAAACATAATTTATAAAATAATCTTTTACTTAATTATATGTATTATTTTATTTCATATCAAGTTAACTCTATTTAATCAAATATATTTCTTGCTGAAGTACCGTTAAATGATTAAAACTTAACTAAAAATTATAAAAATAAAAAAGAGTTATCTAAAGATAATTTCAATCATCTTAAGACAACTCTTTTCATTTTTGTATCATACAAATTTTTTAAACTTTATTTTCCTATATTTTAAGTCTATAACTCTATTAACATATTCATAAGTTTATTACTTCTTTGTACAAATGAATCTAATTCTCCTGGCTTTAATTCTTTATTAGAAAGTAAAGCTAAATCAGCTATTTGATTACATATAAGTGCTACTTTATCTTTCTTTTCTTCATCATCTTTAAGAGAAACTAATTTTTTGATAATCGGGCTGTTTTCATTTATTACAAGAGTCTTTTCTTCCTCAAAGCTCATTCCTAAATCCATTCCAGCAAATCTTGACTGCATTTCTGCCATTCTAATAGATTGTTCAGATACTAAAATCATAGCTGGAGTTTCTTCGTTTTTTAATCCCTCTACAGAATAATTTTTCACTCTTTCTCCGACAGCTTCTTTAAATAACCCTTCTATCTTAGCTATCTCTTCTTTATTTTCTTCACTATCTTTATTTTCATTTTTGTCTTTTAATACATCAGAAAGGTCTGCATCTATTCTGTTGAATTTAACACCATTTTCTTTGTATTCCATAAATGAAATAAAATGAGTATCTATTGATGAATTTAATACCACAGCATTTAGGTCATATTCCTTAAATAATTTTATATATTGTGATTGTTGCTCTTTATCACTTACATAGAATACTTTATTTTCATGTTTTTCTTTACATTTTTCTAAATAATCTTGAAGTGTTATATACTCATCATCAATAGTTTTAAATAATATACATTCTTTCACTTTTTCATAGAAGCTCTCATCTTTTAAACAACCATATTTAATGAATATTTGTATATCATCCCAGAACTTGTTGTATTCTTCCCTTTGATTTTTACAAAGAGATTTTAACTTATCTGCTACTTTTTTAATTATATGTTTAGAAATTTTACTTACATCTCTATCATTTTGTAAGAAGCTTCTTGATACATTTAGTGGTAAATCTGGGCAATCTATTACACCTTTTAATAAAAGTAAAAACTCTGGTATAACTTCTTTTATGTTGTCAGCTACAAAGACCTGATTGTTATATAATTTTACTTTTCCTTCTGTCAATTCAAATTCATTTTTTAATTTAGGGAAATAAAGTATACCCTTTAAATTGAAAGGATAATCAACATTTAGATGTATCCAAAACAAAGGTTCATCAAATACATTGAATACTTTTCTATAAAACTCTTTATACTCATCATCAGTACAATCCTTTGGAGATTTAAGCCATAAAGGATTAGTATCATTTAATGGTTCAATTACCTTTGCATCTATAACTTCTTCTTCTTTTCCATCTTCTTTTTGCTTTTTAGCTTTTTCTTCAGCTTCCTTAGCTTCTCTTTCTAACCTTTCAACATCTTCTAAATATATCTCTACTGGTAGGAAAGAACAGTATTTGTTTATTATTCCTCTTACAGTAAATTCATCTAAAAATTCCTTACTATCATCATCAATAAATAGTGTTATCGTAGTTCCTCTGTCATGTCTACTATCTGATTCAGATATTTCATATTCTGTACCACCTTCAGATATCCATCTTACAGGAGTTGCTCCTTCCATATATGAAAGTGTATCTATTTGTACTTTTTTAGACACCATAAATGCAGAATAAAATCCTAACCCAAAATGACCTATTATGTCATTTGACTCTTCCATTTTATCCTTATATTTATTAAAGAAATCTTCTGCACCTGAAAAGGCAACTTGGTTTATGTATTTTTTTATTTCTTCCTCAGTCATACCTATTCCATTATCAATAAATTTAAGTGTACCCTCACCTTTATTTACAGATACAGTAATTTTATAATCTGATGGATTATTTTCTGATATTTCTCCTAATGATATAAGTCTTTTGTGTTTACTTACTGCATCACATGCATTACTGATAAGCTCCCTTATAAATATGTCCTTATCAGAATATAACCATTTTTTAATTATAGGAAAAATATTTTCTGTATGAATTGAAATACTTCCTTTTTCAAACTCCATTTTTATCCCTCCTCATTTTATAATTACTATTTTAAATTTTTTAAAATAGTATGTCAATATATTATAAACAAATTATTTTAAAATAAAATAATTTATTTTTCTTAGTTATTTTTTTATTCCTCTTTTAAAATTTCCTTTACCTTTGAGTTATTATACATACTATTAGGAACCTTATTAACTAGTTTTTTTAATGTCAATTTAGAGTTTTTTAAATCACCTTTATTATAATACATCATACCTAAATTATAATACGATTCATCAAAATAGGCATCTTCTTCTGAGTAATTTTCTACATACATTTTATAATATTCTTCAGCAGTATTATAGTCTTTTAATTTTTCACTAAGAATAGCTACTTGATAAGTTGCCTCTGATGTATTGCCTTTATTTTCACCAGTATCTACTACCTTTTTATATAATTGTATAGAGGACTTGGTTTTCTTTTCCTTCTTTAAATTATTCGCTTTAGACATCAATTCATCTTCTGTAAATAAATCAGTATTTTTATCACTTTCATTGTCTACAGTATTTTTTTCAGAATTTACATCTTCTTTGTCATCACTTCTATCATTATTATTTGCATTAGAAGTCTTATCCTTATTTTCTTTATCATTTAAGATAGAATTTAGTTTTTCTTCATTTTTAACACTAGTGTTTTCAGACATCTGATTTTTTAAATTATTCATCTTATAAGAGCTATATATATTTTGTCCTATTAATAATATACCTAATATTATTGCTAAATGTAGATATTTATTTTTTTTAATACTTTTTTTCTCATTAGAAGTTAAATTTTTCTGTTTTTCAGTTATATTATCTTTCTTAACAACATCTTTAGTTCCATCAAATTTAGAGTGTTTAATATTTTTATGTGAAAATTCACTTTCATAAATATCTACGTCTGCATTACTTTTAATTTTTTTATTATATGTATCTAATATATTATTCTCTTGGTTTAATAAATGATTTTCTTTATCAATTCTTTTTAAAACTTCTAAACATTCATCAAATTTTATGTAATCTTCTTCTTTATCATAAATCAAAGCAAGTAACTCATAAGGCTCTATTAAGTCACTATATTGCTCAGTTATAAATTTAAAACCTTGTATAGCTTCTTTGTACATTCCTTTATTTATGAATCTTATAAGCTGATTATATTTTTCAAAGAAAATTAAAAACTCCTCAGATGTAAGCATATTTATATACTTTTCACACAGAGCAGTTTTTTCGCAAAGGGAACTCTTATAGAAACTTTCTACAGCCTCATCAAAATTACATTTTAGTAGGTTTACAAGACCTATAAGATTTAAAATATCTACATCATTTGGGCTTAAATCTCTTGCTTCTTTTAAAAAGTTTAATCCACTTGATATACAATTATTATTTATATTATCGATAGATTCATTATATAGAACACATGAGTCTTTTTTATTGAGTTTTAATATATCTTTCTTTACATCATTTAAGTTTAAAATAAATACCACCTCATGCCATAAGTATTAATTGATTTTGTTTCTAAACAAGAGATTTTACCATGTCCTCTTCACTTACTATACTTGTTACTTTTACACCAAAGTTTAAGTCTACCACTACCACTTTTCCATAAGCCAGTACTTTATTGTCTATTAGTATTTCTACATCTTGGTCTGCTAAAGTATCAAGTTCAATAAGAGAACCTTTATTTAGATTTAAAATATCTCTCAAACTCATCTTAGTTCTTCCTATAACTACAGATAACTCTAACTTAAGGTCAAGTATTCTATCTATATTATTTCTATTAGTTTCAGAAATTTCTAAAGCTAATTCATCATCTCCACTAATTTCTTTTTCAATTTTATCATTCAGTAACATTTTTGCTTCTTCATCTGAAATAAGATTACTATTATCCATAACTACACCTCTTTTTTGACAGCATCACTTATTTTCACACCCTTTTTACTTGATATAAATCCTGGTGTTGCTGTGTATGATTTTGAATTTTCTACATATACATCTATATAATCATTTATCTTTTTATTTGTTACTATTACATCTCCAACTTCTAGTTTAAGTAAATCCTCAACATTAATTGATACTTTACCTATCTCTGCAATAACTGATAATTCTATATTAGATACACTATCATAGATTTTCTTAGTGAATTCCTCTGAATTATCCCCTGCATCCATATCTAAAAATTCTACTACAGAAATATTTTCCAAAACGGCCTCTAAAGCATTGTATGGGAAACAAAGTGAAACATTACCAATATGCTTATTATCATTTAGCACTTTTAAATCTACAACACATACAGGTGCAGTTGGTGAACACAATTGTGGTAAATTAATATGTGTATGTGTATCTAACACTTGTATGTTTTCAAAGCCTTCAAATAAATGCATATTTCTTACTAAATCCTCCATAAGATGTAAAAGTAATTTCTTATCAAGTTCTGTAAGTTCTCTGTTAGTATCTATTGTAACTCCATTTCCTCCAGATGTTATATCAATCCACATATCAGCTACACTTCTATCTATTCTAAAAGAAAAGTTTTTCATAATAGGTTCCATCGAATTTTGTACTACTAAACATGAAGATGTCACTTTATCTAAAAAAGTTTGATAATTTACTTGGTCTATATTCTCAACCACCATACTAGAATTACACTTAAGTTCATAAACTATATAGTTTTTATATTTTTTACAGAATTCAGCTAATAAAAAATTTAAGCAAGTTAAATTTTCTCTTGAATAACTCTGAGGTTTGCCGAAATCATAATCTTTCATATCATACATGAATATTCCTCACCTTACATAATTATTTAGCTCTTAAATTATTAGCTATTTGCCACATTTCATCAGCTGTCTTTATTCCTTTTGAATTCATTTGAAATGCTCTTTGAGTAGCTATTAAATCAACAAATTCTTCTTGTAAAGAAACATTTGACCTTTCTCTGTAGCCTTGAACTATATCAACTTTTCCAACTTGTTTGACTTCTCCTGCATCAGTTGCAACAAATAGGCTATCTCCTTCAGATATAAAATTTTGAGTTCCTGTAGGCTCATACAAATTTATCGTTCCTATTTTTTTATTATCTACAAATAAATCTCCATTTCTTGAAACGGTTAAGTTTGTATCAGTTATATTTGTATTATTGTAGTTATAACCTGCATCAAATTGGACATCTAGTATATTTCCACTATCATCTACAATCTTACCTAAAGCATCTACATTAAATCCACCATTTCTTGTATATGCATATGTCCCATCATTTCTTATGACTCTAAAGAATCCTTCTCCATCTATTGCCAAATCACTTTTACTATTTGTTGGAGCTAATGCTCCTTGTTCATAATTTCTCATAGGAGCTGAGGCTTTAGAGCCAGTTCCAGTTGATATATCTTTACCATTTGTCGGGTAAGATGGTCTATTTAGTACTTCATCTACTAAATCAGAATATTCCATATTTAGCTTTTTATATCCTGTGGAATCAGTATTTGCTATATTATTAGATATTATATCTAGTTTACTTTGATTTGCTGATAAAGCTGTTTTACTAGTATAAAACATTGTGTACATAAAAATTCACCTCCTATTATCTATCTTACTGAACCAATCTCGCTTGCTATTTTTGCTAATTTAGAATCCATAGCTTGAATTATCTTTTGATTTGCTTCATATTCTCTTGAAATTGTCATCATATTATTGATTTCAGATACCATATCTACATTAGATGACTCTATAGCATTTTGTATTGTATATGCATTATTTGCTTTTATAGCTCCTTCTCCAGAATACAGGTTATCGCCTTCTTTTTTTAGCTTATTATAGTCATTAAAATCTACCATATTAAATTTGTACATAGCATTTCCGTCCAGTGATATTGTATTATCATTTGCTACTTCAAATTTCTTATTTCCTACATTTATATGACCCACAGCACCAGTTACAGTATTTGTTCCAAGAACATAGTATCCTTCACTAGTTATAAGGTCTCCTTGATTATCTGTCCTAAAATTACCATTTCTAGTATAAAACTGATTCCCAGCTGCATCACTAACCAAAAAGAACCCCTTACCTTGAATAGCTACATCCATTTTATTATCAGTCTGCTTTATAGGACCTTGGTTAAAATTTGTAATAGTTTCATCCATGGAAATACCTGGACTTATTTCACCTATCTCTTGCTTTTGTTTAGTTCCATTTGCGTAGTTATTGTAAGCTTCTAATTTCAATGAATCAAAACTCTTGGTTAAAAGCTGTTTACTTTTATATCCATTAGTGTCCATATTGGCTAGGTTATTGACAACAACATTTTGCTTTTGTTGATTTGTTATCATAGCCGAAACTGCTGTATATAATCCTCTTATCACATTATGACCTCCTTTTTCGTAAATTGTTTAACAAGATTATTTATTCTAAAACTTTCATCTCACTTGAATATTTCATCCCTAATGCTCTGGCCTTTTTTTCTATCTCTGCTTTGCTCATATCATTATTACTAAAAAGCATTATACATAAAGTCGATATTAATATACCAATTCCTATTCCTAAAAGTACTTTTTTATCAAATAATAATATTCTTATATTTTGTAACAACTCTTTATTAATGACAGCTCACCCTTTCCAATATGTAGCATCTTGCATATTTCCACATCATCATAACCAGAATTTATAAGATGTTTCACTTTAAGAGATAGCTCATTTTCTTGTTTTATTTCCTGTCTTGATTCTATAAAGATACTGTCTTTTTTTTCTTCATTAGTTTTTATTAAGTTATAATTTTCATAAACTTTTATATGATTATTACTTCTTATTTCAGCAAGTACTTTATCTAAAAAGAATCTTCTTTTTTCTGCAACTATCAATCTATCATTTGCCTCATATTCCTGTTCAAATATTTTGTCAAAGTACCTGTTATCTTTGTTTTTCGATTCCTTATGTAAATTTGCTATTATAGTTACTATTATCAAAATAGACACTACTATTAATATAATTTGTATCATCACATCAATCACCATCTATATAGAATATTTAAGTTCTTTTATTTTGCTTCTCAAGTTTCTTATTGATTTTCTGTGGAGTTGTGAAACTCTTGATTCTGAAACACCTAGCACTTTTCCTATTTCCTTTAGATTTAAATCTTCATAATAGTACAGTGAAAGTATTAATTTTTCCTTTTCCTTTAAATTACAAATTGCTTGAGATAAAATTTCTAGTTTTTCTTCTTCCTCTATTACATTTGCTGGAATATCTTCATCTCTGTCACTTATTGTATCTTGTACAGTTTCATTTGTATCTTCAAAGATTACATGGTTTAATGATACAATATTTAGCATGTCTATATTATTTTCGATATCATAAAGTTCCTTTTCTGAAATATTTAATTCATTCGCAATTTCATATGAAGTTGGCTCTCTTAATAACTCAGCCTGCAATTTTTCTACTACTCTATTATATTTATTTACTTTAGTTAAATTATGCTTAGAGATTGGACTTTGATTTCTAATTTCATCTAATATAGCTGATTTTATTTTTATATAAGAGTAACTAGAAAATTTTGCTCCTTTTTCAACATCAAACTTATTTATTGCATCAATCAATCCAATAACTCCACTATTTACTAAATCTTGATATTCAAAGCCTTTCCCAGGTATAAAAAATTTTCTTGCTATACTCTTTACAAGAGGCATATTCTCTTTTATTAATTCTTCTCTATTCATTAACTACGCCTCCTTAGCTTTTAAATATACTAAACATTTTTCTTAGTAGACCCTTATTCTCATCAATATCTTCTCTTGACTGACTTACCATTCTCTTTGCTATAGATATAATACACTTTGAAGCGCTACTTGTAGGATATTCCAGAATAAATGGTATCTGCTTTTTTACACATATTCCTACTTTTTTATCATCTATTATATATCCATATAACTCTAAATTAAGATTTAAAAATTTGTCTACAACCATCTTTATTCTGTTGTATGTAGATTTTGCTTCTTCTAAATTTATTACCCTGTTGATTATTATGTTTGCACTTCTCTTTATCCCAAAATTACTTATGGCCTTTAGTAAGCTATATGCATCAGTTAATGATGTTGGTTCTGGAGTTGTTATTAAGAAAAATTCAGTACTACAATATATAAATGACAATAGACTTTTACTCATACCAGCACCTGTGTCAATTATTATAAAATCGACATCATGAATCTGTTCTATGCTATGTATAAACTTATTTCTTTGAGCTTCTGTAAAATCTTCTATATGATTAAGTGCAGAACCTCCAGAAATTATATTCACACCATATTTAGTACGTGAAATTATATCTTCTATATTTTTTTCTCCATTAATTACATCAATTATCGTACCTTTTACATTTACACCCATTATTATATCTATATTTGACATTCCTATATCTGCATCTAATATAAGAACTTTTTTATTAAGCCTAGTCAAACAGATAGACAAATTTGTAGCGAGATTACTCTTTCCAACACCACCTTTCCCAGAAGCTATTGTAATTATCTTAGGTGCATTCCCATTCTCCACTATAAATTCATCAAGTCCTCTTTTTTCTATTGCCATCTTTCTCAAGATTTGAGCTTGGTCAATCATATACTTTCAACTCCTAATAGTAATCTTATAATCTTATCTTCATTAGGTTTTATAATGTCATCAGGAACACTTTGCCCTATTGTAATATACGATATTGGTTTTTGTGCATAATTCACTATGTTAAAGATGGAACCATATGTGATTGTTTCATCCAGCTTTGTAATTATTAAGCTTTTAAAGTTCACATTTCTATATGAATCTATAATTGCTTTTGTATCATTTTCTCTTGTTGTGCAATTCAAAACTAAGTGTATATTATCAGTTTCAGCTTTATCTATGAGATTTTTGATTTCTAATATTTGCATAGAATTTTTATATCCTCTACCTGTAGTATCTATTAATACAACATCACAATCTTTCATCTCATCAAGTGCCAACTCCATCTCATCAGGGCTTATTACTCCTTTAAAAGGAATATTCATTATGTCAGTATATATCTTTAACTGCTCCACAGCGCCAATTCTATAGGTATCTATAGTTATTACACCTACTTTTTTATTTTCCTCAAATACTAATTTTGCGGCTAACTTTGCTATTGTAGTTGTCTTACCTACTCCTGGTGGTCCAACTAGAGCGATTTTCCCATTTATCGTTGGATTTTCTATTTTAATCTTTTTCTTTAGACTTTCTACTAAATTTTTACTTGTATCAATTCCATTGAACTTCATTTCTTGTAAGTCAGTTCTTATGGACTCTACAATTTCTTCATTTAACTCTAGATTTAGTAGGTTCTTACATATTTTATCTATATCATTGTCATTCTTATTATCAAACCCCATATTACTTATAATTGACTTTAATTGTTCTACTTCTCGTTTCAAGTCATTTTGTTCTACATTATCTCTCTTTTCCCATCCAACAGTTAATTCGATATCTCTCTTTGAAAAAATACCTCGTATTCCAGATTTTCTTACTTCTTTTTTATCTATTAATGTAATATTGTCACCCAATTCCATTTTGGCTAGATTCATAGCATCCTGAATTGTATTAGCTGTATACTTTTTCGTCATCATATATGCTCACCACACCTTCTGCTTTGATTTTAACATCATTAGGTATTTCATTTAATGATAGTACAGTCAAATTAGGATATACAATCTCAACTAGTTTTCTAAATGGTGCTCTTATCTTTGGTGATACTACTATTACTGGTATATTATGATTGAAATATACATTACCTATTACATCTTGTATACTCTCAAATATTTTGTTTGTGTTTTCTGGGTCAACAGCTGGATAAGTTCCATTTACAGACCTTTGTAAATTATTAGATACCAATTCCTCTGTTTCTGGAGATAATGTAGCCACTACAATTGACTTATCTTCATCCACCAAATTCGTACAAATACTTCTAGCTAAAGCTATTCTCACATATTCAGTAAGAAGCTCTATGTCTTTTGTGTTTCTGGACTGGTCTGCAAGTGTTTCAAGGATTGTAACCCTATCCTTTATATTTACTTTTTCTCTCAACAGATTTTTAAGTACTTTTTGAACTTCACCAAGTGTCATTAAGTCTGGTATCAACTCATCAACTACAGCACTATAATTTTCTCTTGCTGCATCTATAATAGTCTTAACTTCTTGTCTTCCCAGTAACTCATGTGCATTGGATTTTATTATATCTAGTAAATGGGTTATAAGTATTGTGGATGAATCTACAACTGTATAACCTTTTAACTCTGCATCTTCTACCTTATCACTTTCTATCCAAAGTGCCTCTATTCCAAAAGTAGGCTCAATTGTCTTTATTCCAAATATATTAAAACCTTGATTCATAGGGTCCATACATAAAACCATATTAGGCATTATCTCATATCCACCAACTACATTACCTTTTATCTTTATGTTATATTGGTTTGGATTTAGTTGTAAATTATCTCTTATTCTTATAGGTTGTACAACTATACCCATGTCTATGGCACATTGTCTTCTTATTGATGCTATTCTCTGAAGTAAATCTCCTCCTGCTGATTCATCAGCTAAAGATATTAAGCCATATCCAATTTCTACTTCTATAGCTTCTACATTTATTAAGTTTGTTACATCTTCTACTTCGTTTTTGTCTGGATTTACCATATCAGGTTTTTCAAAATCTAAATCTTCTAAGGTATCCTTCTTTTCTCTTCCTAAGAAGTAACCTGCTGCTATTGCACCTATTCCCAGTGAAAAAAACGCTGGCTTGGGTAATCCAGGCATCATACCAAGTATAATTAAAACACAACCAGTCATCATTACTGCTTTTGGTATTGCTGTTAATTGCTTACCTACTAAGTCACCAAAGTTTTCATCAGTCGAAGCTCTTGTTACGATTATACCAGCTGATGTGGATATTAGTAGAGCTGGTATCTGGCTTACAAGTCCATCACCTATAGTAAGTCTTACATAAGTCTGAGCTGCACCCATAAGAGTCATGTTTAGCATTACAGCTCCTATTACAATTCCTCCTATTATATTTATTGCTGTTACTATAAGACCTGCTATAGCATCTCCTTTTACAAACTTATTTGCACCATCCATAGAACCATAAAAATCAGCTTCTTGTTGGAGTTCTTTTCTTCTTTTTCTAGCAGTTTTGTCATCTATAACTCCTGCATTTAAATCTGCATCTATACTCATCTGCTTCCCTGGCATGGCATCTAACGTAAATCTAGCTGTTACTTCAGATACTCTTCCAGAACCATTAGTTATAACGACAAATTGAACAATTAATATAATTAGGAATATAATTATCCCTACTACGTAATTTCCACCTACAACAAAACTTCCAAATGCCTCTATAACTTCACCTGCGTATCCTTGAGTTAAAATTAATCTAGTTGATGAAAGATTTAATCCCAATCTAAATAGTGTTGTAACAAGTAACACTGTTGGAAATATAGATAAATCAAGTACATTTGTTGTAAATAATGTCATTAATAAAATTAGCACAGATAAACTTATGTTAATTGCCAGTAAAATATCTAATATAAATGTAGGTAATGGCACTATCATCATAAGAACAATTCCTACAACACCAAAAGCCACTATTACGTCCATATGTTCTTTTAGATTAAACTTATTCATTACTTATCCTACCTTTTTGGGACTTTGTATCTATTTTTGATTTTATATACTGCTACTAATATCTCTGCAAAAGCTTGATACATGTCCTCTGGAATTTCTTGGTCTATTTCTACTTGCTTATATAACAACCTAGCGATGGGTTTATTTTCTATTATTGGGATGTCATTTCCCTTTGCGATTTCCCTTATTTTAAAAGCTAAATAGTCTGCACCTTTTGCCACTACTACTGGAGCTTGGTCCTTCCCTTTTTCATATCTCACTGCTATAGATAAGTGAGTTGGATTAGTTACTATTACAGTAGCGCTTGGTACTGCTTGCATAGTCCTTTGAGATGAGATTTGTCTTTGTTTTTGTTTTATCTTAGCTTTTATTTCTGGGTCTCCTTCTGAGTTTTTATATTCATCTTTAACTTCTTGTTTTGTCATTCTCAGTTGTTTTTTATGACTATACCTTTGATAAAAATAATCTGCAACTGCTATAACTATCATAGCTATACAAATTTTACTTAATATGGAATATACTAAGTCTTTAACTGTATACATTAAAGTTGGTAAGTATATATTACCTAGTTTTAAGATATCTAAATAATTATCTTGAAAAAATTTATATCCTATGTAAGCTAAGACAGATATAATTGCTGTATCCTTTATTAAAGTTGATAAACTTCTCATAGAAAACATGTTTTTGAATCCACTAATTGGATTTAATTTTGATAAATTTGGTTTCAAAGTTTCCCCAGTAAATAATATTCCCACTTGAAATAGGTTAGCTACTACACCTAAGACCAAAAATGGAATAGCTATTGGCAAAAATATCTTGAAAAAATCAATTAATCCTACTATAATTAAGTTTTCTAGGTTTGAATAATTTATGTTCATATAAAAATTCACGCTTAAAAAATGATTGAGTGAAGATTTAAGTGTGTCCACTACATATGAAAATAATGTAGGGACTAACAAAGTGAATGCAAATAAGGTCATTGCAACAGGTAATTCTCTACTTTTTGCTATATTACCTTTTTTTCTTTGTTCTCCCCTTTTCTTTGGAGTAGCGTCTTCTGTTTTGTCTGTTGAACCCATAAAAAACATAGGGGCTAGTGCAAAAGTTCCCTCATACATCTTTGGTATTTGACTCAATAAATGACTTATTTGGTTGACAATTAAAGGTATTGATATGATAAATAATGCTATACCAACCAATATTTTTAATGGCATACCAACTATCATTACGTTTAGTTGAGGTACACTTCTTGATATAAGACCTAATATAAAATCTGCCATAAGCAGACAAAGTACAATAGGTATTGCTATTTTAAACCCAGTTATAAAGCACTGCACAAATATGTTTATTATATAATCTATATTATTATCTACAAATGATTTTCCTATTGGAATTAACTCAAAACTATACCTTATACCTCGAATTAAAATATGGTGACCATCCATGCTAAAAAATATCATAATTGCTGTCCAGTTCATAAGATTATCAATTAGAGTTGTTTGAGTCATTGAGTTTGGGTCAAACATATTAATCATTGATAATCCCATCTGTTGGTCCATCATAGAACCTGCCATTCTGATACTGTAAAAACATAGATTCGTTATATATCCAAGAATAATCCCTGTTATAGTCTCATTTATACCATATAAAGTAAACATTACAATATTGTCTATATTTGTTACATATCCAATTTGCATAGTACTTGAAATCAATATTGATATAATGATTGCAAAGAGTGACTTAAATAAAGCAGGCGTACCAGCTGGAAATAGCATTCTCAATGTTCCAAAGAAGGCTACTATTCTAATAAATACAAAAATCATATGTATCCTACTTACTTAGTTATAAGAGACATCATATTGAATATCTCAGAAGTAAAACTAATAAGAGTATGTAACATCCAGCTTCCACCAATAGCTACTACCAAAAGAATTGCTATTAGTTTTGGTACAAATGTCAAAGTTTGCTCTTGGATTTGAGTTGTAGCTTGAAATACACTTATTAAAAGTCCAACTACAAGAGAAACAATAAGTACTGGAGCTGCAATCATAGCTCCTGTAAACATACCATTTTTAAGAACACTCATTATCATAAATTCGCTCATATTATTTTTCTCCTATCCAAATCCCAATATCAATGTTTTTACTATCAAGTTCCATCCATCCACCATTACAAATAATAACAACTTAAATGGTAATGATATCATAACTGGAGGTAACATAAACATTCCCATAGACATTAAAACACTTGCTACAACAAGGTCTATTATCAAAAATGGTATGTATATTAAAAAACCTATTTGAAAAGCAGTTTTTAGTTCACTTATTGCAAAAGCTGGAACTACAACAGATAAGGGTATATTTTCACGAGTTAATTTTTTTTCTTTTAACCCTGCTTGTTCTACAAATAAATCTAAGTCAGTTTGTCTAGTTTGCTTTAGTAAAAACTCTTTAATAGGTACTTCTGCTTCTTTCATGGCTTTTTCCATAGTAATATCTTCTTTCATATATGGTTGTAATGCCTTTTCGTTTATTTCATTTAATACTGGCCTCATTATAAATATTGTCAATACTATCGCAAGCCCTACCAAAACTTGACTTGGAATTGCTTGTTGTGCTCCTAATGCTGATTTCAAAAATGATAAACTTATGACTATTCTAACAAAGCTTGTCATCATGAACATTACAAATGGCAAAAACATTAATGCCGTTAGAAATAAAAACAATTGCATTGAACTTGTATATGGTACGTCAGCCAAAGGTAATTTTGATAATAGTTCCATTTACTTATCTTCCTTTTTTGTAAATTTTCCAATATATCTACTGAAATCATATTTTGCTTTGATTTTTTCCATTTTAAAATCTTGGATTTTAAAATTTCTCTCTTTAATGTCATCTTCTATTTTTGATATTTCTTCTTTGGTCAAATCTTTTATCTTATTCATACTAGCTGAAGAAGATGCAATAATACATCCTTCTTCACCTACTTTTAAAATTATTATGCTATTGTTTTTATTTATACTTACAATGTCTAGTATTTTTACATATTTGTCATTGTATTTTTTTAATAAAGTTCCCTGGCTAATTTTTAAAGATAAGACTATCAATATTAAAATTATTGGAATACATATTAATATCTTTAATAAATAAAGTATCATGTCTTACCATCCTTTTATTGTACTACTATATTTGTGAAATATATGCTTTGTATTACATTTCCACCTAAATTTGTATTTAAAGTATTTTTTATTTCATCTTTTATATTATTTAGGTTTTCAGCAGCAAAATCATCTGCTCTTTTTGCCATAAGGCAATTTATAATATTATCTCTAATTAAAGGTGTATTTTTTTCTATATCTTTATATGAAGCATCATAAGATACAGTTATTGACACCTTTAAATATCTTACACCTTCATCAGCTAGCTTCAATACCATTTCTTCTAAATCAAGATTTTCTGTCTTTATTTCATCTTTAGCTTTTCCTGTTGGAATAAACAAACCTATAATCTTATCAATTTGTCCACTTCCACCTTTACCTAATATAAAAAACCCTGCTCCTGCTGAGAAAACAATCAGTATCAAAATAATTAGAATAATTTTTTTATTTTTGAACAAAACTCTTCCTCCTAGTCGATAGTTATAAGTATATTAACTCTTCTATTTTCAGCTCTTCCCTTTGCTGTATCATTTGAAACTAAAGGTTGATACTCTCCACATCCTGTTGCTGAAAACAATTTAGGGTCCATGCCCTTTTCTTCTACAAAGTATCTTACAACACTTACTGCTCTACTAGAAGATAAATCCCAATTGGACTCATGTGTACTTGATTTTACAGGTACATTATCAGTATGACCTTCTATAACTATCTTATTTTTCATCATTTTTATCATGTCATATACTTTATTTAGAGTAGCTTTACTATCAACTTTTAACTCCGAACTCCCAGAGTCAAATAAGATTGAGTCATCTAACTCTAATAAAATCCCTCTACTATCATCCTTAACTGTTACACTATTTTGCAGGTTAGAATTATTAACCTTATCTTTTAAATCTTGTTCTAAATCTGACTTATCATTTTTATCCACTAAACCACTATCTATTGGAGACTTCGCACTTGTACTTGAACCTGTGTTAAACATACTTACTCCAGAAAACTGACCTTTTAATGCATTTGATATATTTTTAAATTTTTCCATATCTACAACTGATGTTGCATATAGAAGTACAAAAAATGTAAGAATTAGAGTTATTGTGTCTGCATAAGTGGCCAACCATGCATCTGGATTTATCTCATCTTTTTTTTTATTTTTTCTACGCGCCATTACTCATTGCTCTTTCTGTATTTTTATTGGATTTCATAAACTGTAATTTTTCAGTTTTTGAAAGGTATGTCGCTAAACGTTCCTCAACTACTATACTGCTTTCACCAGATTGTATGCTTATTATACCTTCCAGCATCATCTCTTTTATGTAAACTTCTTTTTCCGTTTTTTCATCTATGTTATATGCAATTGGATTTAAAGCAATATTTGCAAGTAGAGAACCATAAAATGTTGTAATTAACGCCTTTCCCATACCAGAAGCAATCAAATCTGGTGACGTAAGGTCAGATAGCATTTGTATAAGACCGATTAGAGTCCCTAACATTCCAAATGCAGGTGCAAATGTTCCCCAAGTTTTAAATATCTTTGAATATCTGTTATTTGTATCTTCAACAGAATCTATCTCTAATTCTAATATAGACCTTATTTCATTGACTTCCAGACCATCAATACATAACTCTAATCCTTTTTTCATAAATGGGTCTTGTATTTTCATTACATCACTTTCTATTGACAAAAGACCTTCTCTTCTTGCTTTTTTTGAAAGTGCTTTAAATTGATTCAATAAGTCTAATCTTGATATACTTGTTGTTTTAAATGAGTATTGTAATGCATTTTTTATAAGTTTCATGTCATCAATAGTAAATGTAATCATCAACGCTCCAAATGACCCAAATACTGTTATTAATATTGATGAAAAATCAAAGAAACTTTTTAATCCTGAACTACTTCCTTTTACTGCTCCAAATAAAACTAATACTGTAGATAATATTAGTCCAATGAATGTCAGTGAATCTGTTTTTTTCATTACTTTTCGCTCCTAATATAACCTACATTTATTTTCCTTTTATACTTTATCACTTTATCTACTATCTCATCTACAGACTCTTTTACAAGATTTTTTTCTCCTGTTGTAAGTAATATTCTACTTTCTGGAACGGAGTCAATTCTTACTATAAGGTCTGAGTTTAATATGTAGCTTCTTCCGTTTAAGTCTGTTACTCTTATCATACTATGTACCTACTATCTCTTAAGACTTATTATTTCTTGAAGTATCTCATCTGATGTAGATATTATTTTACTGTTTGCTTGGAAAGACCTACTTGCTATTATCATTTCTGTAAATTCTTCTGCTATGTCTACATTGGAAGCTTCTATTGCTCCTTGTATTATTGTTCCTGTAGCTCCTGCTATTTGTGGGTCTCCTGAGTTTGCTGATGGCTTGTATAAGTTTCCTCCTTCTGCATCTAATCCTGCTGGATTTTGGAATACATATGTTTGTACTTTTTGAAGTTTTCCATCATTAGTTGCTATTGCAGGATTTGGTACTTTTCCTACTTCAGAATTGTCAGGAATATCATACACAAACTGAGTTCTTTGACCATCACTCAATAAAAATTCTACTGTTCCATCTTTTGATATATTGTACTCCAGTACATTTTGTACTGTACCATCTTTAGGACTTATACTTTGAAGAGGAATTACAATGGGTTCTTTTCCTTCTGCAGTAGCATTTTTAGTAAATTCACCAGTAGTAGCATTATATGTACCCTTATAAACCTCACCTTGTAACATATACCCATCTCCATTTACAAGTCTTCCACCTTTGACACCGTTCAGAGGTCCAGCTGTTGCTTTAAATCCTGTATCTAAGTTAAAAGAACCATCTCTTGTATACATAACTGTACCTTGCCTTACTACTGGAAGATACCCATCTCCATCTATCATTAAATCTGATGGTCTATTAGTTGGCTGTACATTTCCTTGTGTCATATCTTTATTTATACTTGATATCTTACTACCTACACCTACTTGTCCTAAGTTTGTTCCCCCTAATGCAGCTGTTGGAGCACTTGCATATAGTACAGTTTGATAAAATGAATCTGTTATTCTAGCTGAACTTTTCTTAAAAGCAGTAGTCCCAGCATTTGCTACATTGTTACCTATTACATCTAGTTTAGTTTGATTTGCTTTCATTCCACTTACACCTGAATACATCGCTTTTATCATGAATTTACCTCTTTTCTAATTTAATATTATTCTTGTTCAGGAGATTCTTGCTCTGGTGGGTTATTTTCTTCTCCTGAAGTTGTATCTACTTCTCCTATTTTAAGTAATTTTTCATATTTAACATCTACAGTTTTATCACTACCATCTACTTTCAGTTCTAAGTGTACCTCTCCATCTTTTATATATGTAGACTTTACTACACCTACAATGTTTTCATCTTCCTTCTCTTCTCCGGATACTTCTACTTCTTTACCAATTAATGACGTTGCCATACTCAAAGCAGAGTTTATTAGAGTAGAGTTACTTAAAGCTAAGAGTATATCTAGCTTGTCGTTCATAGCTGACATCTTTTCTAAAGTTGCAAACTGAGCTAATTGTGATACATACTCTGTTGGGTCTTGTGGATTCATTGGGTCTTGATTACCCATTTGTGCTACAAGTATTTTCATAAACAAGTCTTTATCAGCATCATCACCCTGTCCTATAATTGGAGTTCCATTATCTGTTACTGTCTGATTTCCTTTACTTCGAACTTGTTTATTAGCAATATCATTAATATTTCTTTCAAGTTGGCTCAAGTTATTTGACCTATAGTTTCCTTGAACCCCTGCTAAAGCTGTTGCCACTCCATACATACAGTATTTCCCCCTTATTAAGCTAATAAATCTACTCTATCATCATCAATATTTTCTTTAATTTCATCTTCTATGACCATATTGTTACGCTTATTATTTGTATTTTGCTTATTCATATTTTCTTGGTTATTTTGTCTATTCTGTTGTTCAAATGCTTTATCAAAAGTATCTGATGTACTTCTATTATCACTATGCATTTGCACAGATACATCTTTTATATTTACATTCGTAAGTTCAAGATGTTGCTTTAAATCTGTTATATTTTTATTTATAGAGTCAAATACGTCTTTATTAAAAACAGTCACAACAGCTTTCATACTTTCGTTATCTTTCAATAATTGTATGTTCATATCTCCCAATTCTTTTGGCCTTAATCTAATTGTTAATTCTTGGATGTCATTTGTTTTCATATGTTTAATAGCTTTGATAGAATCATCCATAACATTTGATTCTATATGTTTTAAGTCAACATTATCATTTTTAACTTTGTTTATATCCATGCTTTTATTTATTACTTGACCAAAGTTTCCACTTTTATTTCCATTAATACCTGCTAGTTTTTCCAAAATATCAGAGTTATCATCTCTTTTCTTATTTGAATTAAGGTTATCCATTCTATTACTATCAAAGTTGTATAAATCTATGCTTTTATTATCATCCTCTGTAGTTTTACTAATTACTTCAAAGTTTTCATTAACATTATTATCTAAAAACTCTCTTAACTTCATCATGTCTAAATTTTGCATATCATTATAGTTATTCATGTCAGCCTTATTTAACTCTGCATTTTGCTTTACAATATTATTCAATATATTTTTATTAAGTTTAAGCCCTTGTTTCAATTCATCCGATATGTTTAGTTTTTCCATACCATTCAATATAGAATTTATATCTTTATCTTTTTCATTATTATTTTTTAAAAGAGTCAATAATTGTTGTAAAATCTCATTATTCTTACTACAATCTTTTTCATATGTACTTTCATCCTCTAAGTGATTACTTTTATCTACATCTGAATGACACTCATTATCACTATCTTCTGATTTATTTGAGCTGATATTTTGATTACTTGTTTCTTTTTTGTCTTCAACTTTCCTATTGTCTGTTGCCTTATATAGATTATCTTCAAATTTATCATTTTTCACATCTTTATTCTTGGATGAACTCTTTTTACTCCCAATATCTTTGATAACATTATAAGAATCTGCTTGTATCTTCATACAATAATATCCTCACTTCCTACTCTTCTTATAGAACTTGTCTCTTTCTCAAATAACTCATGCTTGCAAACTCATCATTAGTTTTTTGTTCTTTTAAATTTTCTTCTTTATAATATTGGCCATATTTTTTTTCTTTTAGTTTTTCTAATGATTTTCTTTCTATCTGCTTATCTATAAGTTGTTTTCTAGCCTTTTCAAGTTCATTTGTTGACTTGTCCAATTCCTCTGATAAATCTTTTATAGAGTTATTTAAAGCTAACAAATAGTTAATAGTTATTTTTTGATTTTGAATACTATCATTATTTTTACTTATTGAATACTTGATATAATTACTTTCCAGGTTTTCTAAATTATTTTCTATATCTATTTTTTTTTGTTGAATCTTAGCAAATTCCATTTTTATCTTCTCTTCATCTTTCATTTTTAAGTCTAAAACCTTCTGCAATCTAAACTTAAAGTTCTTATCCAACTCTATCACAACCTATTCAAATATTTTTTTAAGTTATTTATTCAAATATTCTTTTCAAACTACTTATAGTTTCGTTAAAAGAACTCTTTTCATTTATCCCTTGTTTTAAAAAATTGATAATATGCTCATGATAATAGATTGCTTCATCTATTTTTTTATTGGTACCTGAAGCATATGCACCTATATTTATCAAATCTTCTGCTTCTCTATATTCAGAGAGCATATCTCTTGCAAATGATGCTACTTTTATATCTTCTTTTGAAGCAATTTCATTCATAAGTCTACTTAAACTATTTAAAACATCTATAGAAGGATAATGATTCTTGTTAGCTAAATCTCTAGATAGAACTATATGACCATCAAGTATTCCTCTTGTAGTATCTGCTATTGGCTCATTAAAATCATCTCCATCAACTAATACTGTATAAAAAGCGGTTATAGAGCCTTTATCTGATGTCCCTGTTCTCTCCATGAGTTTTGGTAAAATTGCAAATACAGATGGTGTATATCCTTTTTGTGCTGGTGGCTCTCCTATGGCTATTCCTACTTCTCTTTGCGCCATAGCAAATCTAGTCACAGAATCCATCATAAGTATTACCTTTTTCCCTTGGTCTCTAAAGTATTCGGCTATTGCAGTGGCTGTAAGGGCACCTTTAAGTCTAACTAATGGTGCTTTATCTGATGTTGCGCATACAACAACAGATTTTTTCATTCCCTCTTCACCTAAGTCTTTATCAATAAAGTCTAATACTTCTCTTCCTCTTTCTCCAACAAGGGCAATTACATTCACATCAGCTTTTGCATTTCTAGCAATCATACCTAGCGTTGTACTCTTACCTACTCCACTTCCTGCAAATATTCCTATTCTCTGTCCTTCACCACAAGTAGTAAATGCGTCTATTGCTCTTACACCTGTTTCCATTATATTTCGTATCTTTTTTCTCTTCATTGGGTCAGGAGGTTCATTATTCAAGTTGTATCTATCTCCTAAAACAACTTCTGAGTTATCTATAGGATTTCCAAGACCATCAAGTACTTTACCTAGTAAATTATCACTACACATAACACTTAGAGGTATCCCCTTAGAAATAACTTTACAACCAGGTGATATTAATGTTAACTCTCCTAATGCCATTAATATTACTTCTTTATCTTTAAATCCTACTACCTCACAATTCACTGGCTTATTGACTTGATTATATATAACACATAACTCTCCAACAAAAGCTTTTATTCCTTCAACTTCTACAGTAAGTCCTATTATCTTCTTAACTCTACCTTCTGATATAGTGAGTTCTAAATTTTCTATTTTCTTATTTATTTTGTCAAAATCTATAGATATATCAGTTTTATACATAATTTATTCACCAAGCAATTCTTCTTTTAGTTTTTCCATAGCACAATCAATACCAACTATTATTCTTCCATTTTCCTTTTGTATAATAGCATTTCCTTTATCTATACTATCATCTGCAATAACAAATACACTCGACTTTAATGATGTTTCTTCTTTGAATAATTCAAACTCTTTCTCTATATTATCTTTATAGAAAGAATTACATCTTACTATGAATGAACTACTTCCTTCATAATCTTGAATAATTTGCTTTAACAAATCACTCATAGATTTTTCATCTTCAAAGTGCTTTTTTAGAACAGAACTAGCCATATTGATAGCAAGTCTTATAATCTCTTTATTTTTTTCTTTTATGTACTCAGTCATTTTCTCATTAGCTTGTAATAAGATTAAATTTGCCTGATTTCTTATAGAATCTGCTTCATCTTTAGCTTTTTGGGTATACTCATTATACGACTCTTTATATCCATCCTCATATCCATTTTTCTGACCTTGACTATATCCTTTTTCATATGCTTGCTTTTCTATATTTTGTGCGTTTATTTTTGCTTCTTCCAATATCTCATTCTTTTTTATCTCAGCAGATTCTATAGCTTCTTTTATTACTTCATCTCTAAATCTACAATCATTATCCTCGTTTATATTTGATTCTCCCAATCTAGCTTTATCTATTATAGATAAGTCCAGCACTCCTTTATATGATGCTTTTTTACTTTTAATAATTTTATTATTCGACAAAGTCATCACCAAAATTCCTTACAATAGTTATGGCACCTTCTCTTTCAAGTTTCCTTACAATACTTACTATTTTTTGTTGAGCACCTTCAACCTGAGTAACCTTTATGACACCAACCATTTCCATTTCTTCTTTAAGTGCTTCTGCTGCTCTAGAAGATTGGTTTCTATATATAGCATCTGATATTTCATCATCCACACCTTTTAAAGCATATACTAAATCCTTCATAGTTACTTCTTTCAGTACTTTCTGTATGCTTATATCATCTAACTTGACAATATCTTCAAATACAAATATATTAGATTTAATTTGAGCTGCTAAGGCTGGGTCTTTTTCTTCAATAGTATTTAAAATATTCTTTTCTGTTTTTCTATCAGAATTAAGTAATATTTGAACTAATGTAGATATTCCTCCATAGTCTTTAAAATCTTCACCACTTATTGAATGTAATTTATCCTCTAATGAGCTTTCAATTACACTTATAACATCTGGAGATATTGAACCCATTGAACTTATTCTCATAGCTACTTCATTTTGTAAATCAAAATCTAAATAAGCTAAAACTTCTGCACCATTTTCAGGTTCCATATGTGCAAGTAAAATAGCTATAGTCTGTGCACTTTCATTTCTAAGTATTTCTAATATCTTCCTTACATCTAGTTTTATAATATGTTTAAAAGGTTTTGTACTTGTATCTATTGATATACCTTCAAGTAATTTACTTGCTTTGGCATTTCCCAGAGCATTACTTAACAATTCTTTGGCATATTCAAGCCCGCCTTCTATAACATAATCTTTCGCTTTATTTATTTCTACAAACTCTTTTAATATTTCTCTTCTTTCTTTTGAAGCTATTGAAGAAATATTTGCAATTTCCAAACCTATTTTTTGAACTTGTTTATCTGGTAGACTTTTTATTATATCACTAGCCACAGTTGGACCTAATGTCATTAACAGTACAGCGGCTTTTTTTAAACCTTCACCTTCTACCTTCTCTTTCTTATCATTTTCACTTATATCACTTAAATCAAACGCACTAACATTTGTAATTTCCGCGGACACTTTCTATCCCCCTTACTCATTTAACCAAGTTTTTATTATCTCTGTGACTTGGTCTGGTTTTTCTTCTGCATACATTTTAACAGCTTCCTCTAATGTCAATTCTGGGTCATCCCCTAATAGAGGATTATCTTTCTTATCAATAGAATTAGAATTAGTACTATAAACTTCATCTTCATAATCCATATCTTCTTGTTCGCTTCTCTTTTTATATATCAAGTATCCAATAACACCTACTGCAACAACTGCTATTACTCCAACAACTGCTTTTATTATATTGTTTTTGAATCCTTCTTTTTTAATATCTTCCATTTCTTGTTTAGCTTCTGCCTTACCTTTAGGGTCAAATACCATTGAAACAACGCTAAGAGTATCTCCCCTAACTCCATCCATGCCTATAGCATTATTAACAATATCTTCCACATCAGCTTGAACACCTTTAGCTATTTTTCCATCTATAGCAACAGAAGCTGTCAATCTTTTAAGTTCTCCAGGCGCAACTATAGTATGAGTTTCAATCTTACCTGTTTCATATTCAAAACTCTCATCCAAACTATCTTCTGTATTAGTACCATTTTTATTTCCTTGGTTATTCATATTAGCATCTACACCTTGGACATTATTTGTCGCAGATTTAGATGAATTTTTTGACCTGGTTTCCTTTATAGCAACTTTATCAGGGTCAATTTTTATTTCAGTTTTTTCAGCTGTATCAAAACTCAAATCAGCATTTACTGTAGCTTTTACTTTTCCGGTACCAAATATTGGTTCTAACATGTCTAAAATAGATTTTTCTAATTGTTTATTTAGTGCCTGCTCAGATGCCTTATTTTTATCAATACTAATAGCACCATTTATCGATTGATTGTTTTCATCAACTTCTTCATCATCTAAGATGCCTTCAGATAATAAGTTCATTTTATTATCAATAACTTGAACATTTTTCTCTGGTATATTTGTAACACTTCCTGATACAAGTGCCATAACAGATTTTATTTGATTTTTCTCTAAAGTAGTTCCTGGCTTTAGCATCAAATAAACTGCTGCACTTCCTGGAACAGCTTCCTTCTCAAATACAGAAGACTCACCAAATGTTATATGTACTCTAGTATCTTCCACCTGAGGAAAACTCTTAATTGTTTTTTCTATTTCTCCTTGTATCATTCGTTGCTTCTTAATTTGAAACTCTTCATCAGTAAGACCTATTGATGAACTATCATCCATAAGTGCAAATCCTTTAGAACCACTTGTCAAACTTGGAGCTAACTCTAATCTCAACTTATCAACTTCTGTTCTAGGAACATAAATTGTACTTCCTTTTACCTTGGTATCTATCTTTCTAGACTCTAATTCTGCTGATATATCTGCAGCATCTTGAACATCTAGTTCTGAAAATAAGACTGCATACTTATTTTTGCTTGCAGATATTGCTGTAAATACTAGCGCTAAACATATAGCAACAATCCCTATACCTAATGCTATCTTAGTTCCCTTTTTTAGAGAACTTATTTTTGTCCTAGATTTAGCAACTTGCTCCTTAATCTTATTTTTAAAACTGGCTATCATTGATTATTACTCCTGTTCAAAAGGCTAAATTTGTACTTTATTCATTTCTTGATATGCATCATGAATCTTATTTCTAACTTCTATTAAATATTGCATAGATAGTTGTGCTTCTTGACCTTTTAACATAACTTCATGCATAGAAACATCTTCGCCTTTTATAAATTTTTCTTTCATATTATCTGCTGTAACTTGCTGAAAATTGACTTTATCTATAGTGTCCATTATTACATCTTCGAAATTCTTTTTTTCTTCTTTATTATTAAAATTTAATGGTTTTGTTTCTCCAATTAAATTATCTAACTTTGCACCTTGCATTAAATTGTTAATTTGTGTAATTGGCATAATTTATCCCTACTTTCCTATTTCCAGTGCTTTTGCTATCATAGACTTCTGAGCATTTAATGTATCTATATTAGACTCATATGCTCGTGAAGCTGTTATTAAATCTGTCATTTCAACCAATATATTTACATTTGGATATTCTACGTATCCATTTGGCTTTGCATCTGGATGAGATGGGTCATATACTTCTTTAAGAGGTGATTTATCATCTTCAACAGATGTGACTTTTACTCCTAGCATACCTAATTTGTTATCATAGTTTTCTTCAAAGGAAACAATTTTTCTTCTGTATGCTTCTCCATTTGGACCTCTTGTAGCGTTTATGTTAGCTACATTAGATGATATGATATCCATTTTCAAGCTTTCTGCTGTTAAACCACTAGCAGAGATCTCCATTCCACTGAACACACTCATCTTCTAATTACCTCCCACTTATTATTGATTTGGTCATTGCTATTTTACCATTTGCAAAACCTATCAAAGCATTGTATTGTAACGTTGTCATTGCTTGATTTACTTTTTCTTCTTCTATATCCACATTATTTCCATCCACTCTTAATCCCTTGGAATTGTCTGTTTTTTCTTCTATTTTAGGTATGGCATCATTTAATGTTTCTTCAAAAGTTACGTAATGTTTTTTGTAGCCTTCAGTATTTATATTTGCTATATTATTCGCTATTGCCTGACTTCTTAGATTAGTTGCATCTAATCCCATTTTTATAATGTCATATGTATTCATACTCACTCCTCCTCAAAATATATTTATCTACTATATTTAGTGATTAAAGTTGAAGTTGCTATATTACAAAAAATGACTTCTTTACCCATCTAAATTTATTACATTTCTATTATATTCAATATAACGATTTATTTTTTAGTAATAAAACAAATCTTTTTTTAATTAACCTCAATGAAAATAAAAAAAAATTTTAATATGTATTTAAATATTTCTACGTAAAGTTGCTCTTTTTTGTAAAATAGCAACTTTTCTAGATAGTGCATTTTTATTTTTACTTATACTTGGTAAAATATGTTAGAATTTATATTTTCTACTGTAATAAAGTGAACTTTAGCAACAAAATGACTGCCAAAAAGGCAGTCATTTTCGACTAATTCTACATATACAGTATACTTAGGATTCTTTTTGGCAACTGGCTGACATAGTTCGTATATACAAACCTTAGCCCCTATAGCTTTGCGTCACTAGATTTATCTAGTTTTGCCTATTTAGTTTTAATTTAAGTATACAATAAATAACAATTTTTTTAAATATTTTTTTTATGTATACTTAAACATTTTATTTTAAAAACTTAGTTATTATTAATTATACAGATTATAAATACTATATTCTACAATTTTATAATAAATTATCTGAAAATATTTTTATTTTAGAAAAATATAAGACAAATCTCATCTTTATTGTATATTTTTCCATATATTTCAATTTTATTTATATAATATATCAATATCTAAAAATATTAATTAACGAATCTTAAATAAACTATACACAAAAAATTTATTTATGGTATTATTACAATTCATTTAATATTCATTTATAATTTTAATTACATAGCTAACTTCTTCATCTTTCATACCAACAAATAAAGGTATACTAACAACTTTATTCGAATAATTCTCAGCTATATTAAAACTTCCCTTTTTATATCCCAAATAAGAATATGCTTCAGATAAATGAGGTGGTATAGGATAATGTATTATAGACTCTATACCATTTTTATTTAAGTATTTCATAAATGTCTCTCGTTTTTCAACTTGTAAAACAAATAAATGCCATACATGTGTACAGTTCTTTTCTATTTTTGGAAGTATAACTTTTGAATTGTTAATTTCATTAAGATATCTATGTACGATTTTTGACTTTTCATTTTCAATTTCATTAAGATATTTAAGTTTTACTCTTAACAAACCTGCCTGAATTTCATCCAATCTTGAATTATATCCAACAAATTTATTATGATATCTCTTTTCTGAACCATAATTTCTAAACACTTTCACTTTATCAGCTATTTCTTTATTGCTCGTTACAATAGCACCTGCATCTCCAAATGCACCTAAATTTTTACTTGGATAAAAGCTAAAACATCCTACATCTCCAAATGTCCCTGTCATTTTTCCATCATATTTAGCTCCATGAGATTGAGCACAATCTTCAATTAAATACAAATTATATTTTTCACATAATTCTTGTATCTCTTTCATTTTACTTGCCTGACCATATAAATGTACTACTAATATAGCTTTTGTCTTACTATTTATCTTTTTTTCTATCTTAGATGAGTCTATATTATAATACTCGTTAGGTTCTACAAATACTGGTTTAGCTCCATTTATACTTATTCCCATGACACTAGCAATATATGTATTTGATTGCACTATTACTTCATCGCCTTTACCTATCCCTAATGCTCTAAATGCAATTATCAGTGAATCTAAACCACTAGCTAAACCTACACAATATTTGCTACCTACATATCTAGCAAATTCTTCTTCAAAGTACTTTACTTCTTTTCCAAGGATATAATATCCACTTTCCATTACATCCATAACCTTCTTTTCATATTCTTCTTTATGGATTTTAAATTGTTCTAATAAATTATTAAACTTAACTAACATAAAGTTACACCCTTATCTATCTATTATCTATGTGGCTATGCTAAATTCATTTAATTAATAAGATATCTGTATGCATAGTAACTAGATAATATCTATGTATTTTAAAAACTCTTCATAATCTCTGATATAATCATCTTCATTATAGTATTCAGAAGCTATTGAAATTAAAACAGTTTTCTCATCAAAATCAAACATTTCACGCCATACCCCTGGTCCTATATACAGTCCCACATCATTTCTATTTAGAACAATGGTTGTATCTCTCACACCATCAAAACATCTTATCTTAACACTTCCATTTAGGCAAACTAACACTTGCTCTAAGGTTTTATGAGCATGAAAACCTCTCCTTACACGATGTGGTACATCATATATGTAATACACTCTCTTTATATCAAAAGGTATAGCCTTATTTGATTCTAATGCAATTAAACTTCCTACGTCCTCACTTCCAATAGATTCAAACTTAATTAAATTGTACTTTTCCATAAATGTCCCTACCCTGTTTATAATAACTTTTTAATAAGATATTACTTCATATTTTAATTTACAATAAATTCTCGTTAATAAAAAATATACTACATCCAATATTTGTCCTTTGGCTCTTTTAAGTCTATCTCCTCACAATTTAGAGTTTCACATAATTCATAGATTTTACTTGCAAATAATATATCATGTATTGATAGGCCTATATTGTAAGACACTATTCTCTCGTCATCAAGTTCTCTTCCTTGTGCTTGTTTACTTAGAACATCATGAAATTCACATGAATACTTGTATTTATCTATATTTTCCAGATGTTTCAAATGATTATAATCGTCTAAATATACTTTATCAAATAAATAATCTACATTTCCAAAGCCCATAACATGTACAGGTAATAGTAAAGCACCTTTTTTAAACCATTCAAATTCTGAAAGGTATTCATCTGTATACGTAACAGTTGAAATTACCACATCTGAATCCATAATGAGTTCTTTATGTGTATCACATATCTTAAAACTAAACTGGTCATTATCCTTATATTTTTGTACAAACGACTGTGCTTGGTCTTTATATCTAAGCAACTTTATATTTATATTTCTATTTTTAAGGGTATACAAAAGCATATTCATTATAGAAGAAGCAGTTACTCCTAACCCCATAATAGCAATAGTATTAAAGTCTTTTTTAGCAAAAGTATCAATCGCTAGAGCAGCCACGGCAGCAGTTCTAAATGCTGTAATATAATTACCATCTAAAATAGCCTTTAGTTTCGCATTCTTCATATCATATAGAAATATATCTGAATTTAAACTTGGATTTCTTCCTGGCAATCTTGTAACCATTTTTATTCCACCAATCATATGATTATGATTTAAAGATGGCATTACATTGTAAAATACATGCCCTTGTTCTACCATACTTATTTTTGGTGGTAACTGACAATCTTTTTTTGTTAAAAATGATTCTTTTATCCACTCATATCCTTGCTTCTGAGATATATTCAATGACATAATTTGTTCATGAGTTATTAACTTCATATCTACCATGCTCCCTTATTTAAAAATTTTCTATCATATTCTCATTATTCTCATCAAGTATTTCTATCATTTCATGAATATATTTCTTCTTTATATTTGCATCAAATATATTATTTGCTATTCCATAAATCCTTCCACAATCCTGTCTCTCATCCTCATATAATCCTATTGTATCTCCGTCTTTTACTAGTAATAGAAATTGAGTTACATAATCTAATTTTTCTATTTTATCTATATTATTTATCGTCTTTATTGTTCCAGGCCTTATGTATATTGGTAATGCGTATGCACACTTTGATAAATGCATATTATATTTTTTTATTTCATTAAAATCGATGTCATTATTCACACTAAAATTTGCAAATAGCCTTCCTATATCTAAATCTGTTATCTGTGAAATTGCTAAATAATCACATCCTCCAGGTAATCTTGGCATAACTTCAGATACCTTTATTCCATCTTCCCCCACTAACATCTGAACATAAAGAGGTCCATTCTTTATATTAAAAGCCTCTGTTATCTTTTGATATATCGATTTTATTTCTTCTTCATACTGAAAACAATACTTTGATGGATATAGTAATCTGTCTGGCTTTCCAGCTCTCCCTACATGTATATTTACAAGTTCTCTATCTCCGATATAAAATACATGTGACTCTCCATTATGGATCCAAGCTAGTCCTTGTATTTCCTCACTTTCATAAAATTCCTCAATTATTACTTTTCCATATTGTGAAATTTTCCTAGAATATTTAAATTTTTCTATTAATTCCTCTATATTTGATACAAAATATACACCTCTTGAACCATAACCATCAACAGGTTTTATTACAAGCGGAAAATTTAACCCTTGTATTTTTTCTAAATCTTTTAAACTTTCAAGAATACAATAATCAGTTGTAGGTATTCCATTGTTTTTAAAATATTTTTTCATAACAGCCTTATTAGTTACAGACTCAAGTTGATTGCAAGAAATCACACATGGTAAATTTAATTCATTTGCAATATAAACATATGGCTTCATTAAAGAATCTGTAAATCCAGTCAAAATTCCATCTATCTTTTTATCTATGGCTATATTTTTTATTTTATCAAAATCAAATACATCAACATCTATTGCTTCATCACAAACTTTTTTTGCAGGAGTATCAATTCTATTATCACAAACAATTGTGTATATTCCTTCTTTTTTAGCTGACATAACAATATTCTCAAAATACTTAATTGAGCCTAAAATCATTAATCTTTTCATATACAAACCTTCTTTATAAGTTAATTATTTTTCTGTAAAAGTTAAAATACTATAGATTTACTACAATCAAGAAATTCTATAAAGTATAAGTATTACTTATTTATATTTTTATAATATGTCCTATTGCAAACAGCACTTGAACCAAAACCTTCTTTAAATATAGCCAAACCTTCATCTAAATATTTTCCTCTATTTAGAGTACTAATTCCAAATGAAAAATATTTAAAGTTTCTATCTGAGGCATTTTTAATCAGATTATAGTTTAAAAATATCATTGGATAATATTTATTATATGCTGAATTTGATGCTAAGTATTGAGTATGGTAAACTCTTCCTTGAAAGTTAAATACCATACTCCCACAAATCATAATATCACCAATATATACTGCATAAAATTCTACAATGTCTTTTAATCTATTATTTTTAAAGTCCAATAGTTCTTCTATTGAATGTATCAATTTAGCCCCTTTTCTATCTAAACAGTTAGATAATAATTCAAAAAAAGAGATTACATCTTTATCATCATACACTCTCTTAAAAATAAGATTGTTCTTTAAAGAATATTTAAAATCTCTTCTTTTACTATAACTAAAGTTACTTAATATATCTTCTTTATACTTATTTACTTCTAAAAACATACTTAATTCATCATAAAACATATAACCATTCTTAAATAGAAAATACTCTAACAATGAAGCATCCTCTTTCCAAAATATTCTCGATGCATTTTTTAGAAATACTTTATTAAAATTTTCTTCTTCTAAATATAATTCTACTGTACTTGTAATAGCTTTTACATGCTTTATATCATTGAAATCATGACCTATTAAAATACCACCAAAGGTGCTACCTAAATGAGAAAAAAATATTTTTTCATCATTTTCATAAACTTCACATGCAGGTACAACTGCTATTATCTCTTTACCTTTATATATCATTAGTGAATGGTCAGAAAATTTGTCTTCTTTATGATAATTAATGAAATTTCGAGTTTGAAGGAATGTCCCATTTATAGATTTATTTTCTACAAAATAATCCCAATCCTCCTGAAAAAAATTTTCAAATTGTTTGATACAGATATTGTACATTTTATCACCTATAACTCGTTTTATTTTCTACTATATGACCATATAAGGCTACAAATAATTGATAGTTTTCAATTTCATAATTTTTATGTAAATTATACTTAACCTTATGATAATTAGCTTCATTATATATTTTGTCTATATAACTTTTTATTTCAACACAGTGTTTATCTACAACAAAATGTTTTATTTCTGATTGTTTTTCTTTTAGCTCATTCCTATCAAATTCATTAGTGTTATATCTTTTTATCATATCTATAACCTCTTTGATATTATTATAATCAAACTTATCTATAAAATCCCACATATTTGTAAAAATTGGTGAAACTTCGTTTTTGAATTTAACAGGAATTAAATCATATAAAATTGCATCTAATTTTGAAATATGACTTCCCACCATAAAAGATTCTAGATATATATCTGAGATTTTATAAAAATCATCTATCTCTTTCATAGTTCCAAAGCATAAAACTCTATGATTTGTAACACTATTTAATGTTTTCCAATAGATATTGTTTGTATCAACTCCTACAACAATAATAATCGTGTCATCCGTATTTTCGATTATCATTTTAGCAATTTTAAAATAATTAATATCATTTACACTATTATACTTTCTTTCACTAGCAATAGTTAAAATTATTGTTACATCATCATCCAAATCATACTGCTTTCTAATTTCAGATTTTGAAAACAATTCTTTTTCTTTTAGTGGAATTGGTAATATTTCAGACTTCTCTATGCCTCTTTTATTCAATGTAACTAATTGACTAACTTCACTAAAATCAATAACAACATCCGCAATACTTGCACCTAGCCAAAAAGCACTATCATAATGGTTAACATATAAAATAGGTATTTTCCCATCAATTCCAAAAGCTAGAACAGGTATTGTGTCCCACATATGAATATATAAAATAACTATATCAGCCCAATCGTAAGCTATTGTTCTTAAAGCCACAGCCCTTTCTAAATAGTCATCTGAAATTGAATCCAAAGATATAATTTCACCACCACTATCATTTACTGATTTTAATAACCAATCTGGCAATGTCTTTGATTGCCATGTAGTTACAATTGAATGAACAGAATCTTTATCACTATTGATCCAATTTTTAACTACTTTTGTATGACCACCTGTTGAGTATACTTCACTTAAAACATGTAATACTCTCTTTCTTTTGAAATCTTTTTTCTTAAATAATTTTATATTATTTACTTTTGGTAAATTATTGGCACATTCTAATAATGCCTTTTCACATTTTTCACAAGAATACAAACCAGTATGATTAAAAACAGAAAAACGAGCAACTTTAGAAACAATGTCTAAAACAGTTCTATAATTCTTTAATTTTAATTCTCTCTCAAGTTCATCTTTCATACAATCCACTACATACTTATTATTCTTAAGTATGGTACTTGCTTTATTCTTATCAAATTCATAAAAATTTTCTCTATGCAAATCAATTTCTATGTACTCTTTTACAAATTCTATCCTATATTCATCATAGCCATTACTTATATTTGCTATCCCAGAGTCATGCATGCACCAAGGTTTATCTTGTTTTGGTATAATAACCTTGTAGTTATTTTGATTGAATTCCATACTTTGTGACAAATCATAAAAATGCCATCCATCAAATTTATCTTCTCTCCATAATATATCATACTGAGTAATCATAATTAATCCATCTATAGCCATGACTGTATCAAAATCTCCTTCAAAGCTATTAAATTCATAAATATCTATTCTACCTGTATGACTATCATATACTTTCCCCACTTTATTATTAGAATCCCACCAAACTCCACTTACAGGTATGTCTTTCACTCCAGCTACACCAATCATTCCTACATCAATATTTTTATTAAATATATCTAAAATATCATATATAAAGTTTTTATTAATTATAAATGTATCTTGATGTAAATATACCTTATATTTAGCATCTACTTCTCTCATAGCTTTATTATAAGCAGATGAAATTGAATTAGCTCCTCTCAAAGCAATTGTTTCTATACTAAAATCTTTTGGAATATCTAGACTATTTATATATACAAGACATTCCTCATAAAGTCTTTCATCATTTACACAGGTTATAAAACATATCTTTTCATTATTCATATTTCTTTCTTCCTTCAATAAAATAAAGTATATCTTGTATATCACTTTCACTCTGTACTTTCTCACTACTATTCTTAATTAAGTCATAAGCAATTTCAAATTCTTTTAAATCACACAATACAGTAGTTATATTGTATATTGTGTCAATGTTATCTCTATCTATATTTAAAGCCATCATAAACATACTTATGCTAAAATCACCCAGACCTCTATTAAATGCCTCAGCACCCAATCTATTTAGTATAGTTGTCTTATTTATTGAAAACATATCAACTAAATATTCAATATCATCAATAAAACATTGTTCAGTTATATTATAATTATCAAATATATAACTTAAATTATCATCCACATCTAACTCATTATCAATTCTCATTAAAGCATATTTTAAATTAACCATACTAACGCTAGAATATCTTCTAGTATCTACACAGTTAGAAGCTTTTACTATATATTGATAACACTCATATTGTTCTCTCATATCTTTATGGCTTTCTTTACACATTGTATCGATGAATCTATTGTCATCCTCTGAAAGCCTCATTCTAGTAGCACTAATACTATCTATTATGTAATTACTATCATTAAACATTCTTATTATCTCATTTAATGTAAAAAATCTTAAGTGAGTCCTATCCAAAATTCCTGAATCAGTATATGTAAAATTACCTTGCACAAGGTTTCTTAAAACGGACACATGCATAATATTTGGTATACTTGATATCAAATGACCATCCTTCTTTAGATATCTCTTTAGGTCATTGACTATCTTCCATGGATTAACTAAATGTTCAAGTACATCTCCCAATATTATATAATCGAAGAAATTTTTATTATAATCTAATTGTACTTTTTCTATGTCTGCTATCAGTACCTCTCCAGTGTTTTTTGCTAATTTACCTGCTGATTCACTTATTTCTATTCCATATATGGATGAATTTTTATATATATTTTTTATTTCTAAAAGAGTAGCTCCTACACCACAACCTATTTCTAAAACATTGATATTTTTCTCTACATTACAATCTATTTCAGAAATTAAGTCAGTTCGTATCATTCCACTGTATTCTGGATTAAAGCCCCATTTAGTCTCAAATTTTCTTCTATTAATATCCATTATATCTGTGTATTTATTACGATTTTCTTTAAAAGATACACTTCCAAAATGGTGTATAAAAGTATCCTGGCATAATAATAATTTGTATCCTTCTTCTAACATTCTAAAAGATAAATCATCATCTTCAAAATTTCCAGGTGTAAATAGCTCATCTAAAACACCTACATTATCTACTACAGATTTCTTTATTAACATACAGAAACCAACTAATTTAACTCTATATTTCCATGAATTGATGTTAGATTTATTTATTTTTTGTGCAAATATAAACATATCCTCAATTGATTTGTAATCCACATCAATTTGTTGATAATATGAGCATGCATTTGTTATTGGACCCACAGCTCCTATATTATCTTGTGACCATAAAGCTTTATTCAAATTATAAAGCCAATTAGGAGTAACTATTACATCATTATTTAATAATAATATGTTTTCACCCTTAGCTAACTCAATACCTTGGTTGCACCCTTTTGGAAACCCTAAGTTTTTATTATTATATACAAATTTTATATCTGATTGTTCCTTTAGCCAATCCACTGTTTCATCTGAAGAGTTATTATCAATTATTATTATTTCATATTTATTTTTTGGCGTAAATTTTCTAATACTTTCAATGCATAATTTGGTATATTCTATTTGATTATATGTCAATATTATTATACTGGTAAATTTTATATCTTCATTTGCAAACGTATATTGCCAATCTTTTATTATATTTTTAGATTCTTCATTAACGGTTATTGGTATGCTCATTCTCTAAGTCTCCTATTTTTAAATTTATTTTAAACTTTTTAGGTATTCTATATTATATATAGTATCCTCATTTTCTACATCTAATGATAACGCCTTTTTTAACATAAAATCAGCTTTCTCAAGTTTATTTTCAAACATATATAAAATCCCTTTTATATTTAAAATTTTGACATCATCTACAAATGTTTTTGAATAGTCTTCTACCAATAATTTTGCATCATTTATTTTGCCATTTTCAATCATATTTTCTATACTAATAATAAATCTATCTTTTAATTCTTTAAATTCTTGACTTTCTTTTGTATTTTCTTCTAATTCATTTATAAGTATTTTTATTATTTTGTTATAAAAAGGATATTCATTTAATAATTTCCTCATAGTATTTATATATTCTAATTTTTCATTAGCATCATTTATTTTGTTCTTAGTATCAAGTAGATTCTTAAATTCTATAGTAAATTTATCTAAATCATTACACACAAACTTTATTAATTCAAAATCACTTAGATTACTATATATGTATTTTATGTATTTATAAGAGTACATTATATAAAGATAAAAAATATCCTTATACTTTTCATCACTTAAACTAATATTTTCTAAAACTACTTTCGATATAACTTTATATACTCTTATCTTTTCTATTTCTGATGTGTTTGGACGACTAATTATGTACTTATATAATTCTAAATTAAAACTTCTTTCCAATGCTAAAAGATATTTTAGATATTTCTCTATCCAAACATATTCCATATCATAAAAAATATCTAGTAAATCAATTTTTTCTTCAAAAGCTATTTTTATAATACATGCATAAATTATTTCTTTCTCTTCATTTAGTATTTCTTTGCATGTATCTACAGATACATGTTTATTTGTTCTTATCTGATTTAAAAGTCCATAATTACCTTCAATATCACAAAAGCTTTTATATACAGCCTCTTTTTCATCATCTTTTATATTATTTATAAATTCTTCTATATTTCTATAAAAACTATTTCTTTCAACTTTAGAATTTGGAATTTCCTTATAATAGTTTTTTATATCTTCAAATCTATTCAATTTATATAAGGACATAAATAAGCTAAAATACACATTTTTCTTTTTTTCTATATCTTCAATATTATCATATTCTGAAATCACTAAATCATATTTTTCAAGCTTATAATAGACCTTTATCAATGTAATAATAGCCTCATCTCTAAGCCCTACAGTATCAGTATCTGAAAATAAGCTATTTGCTTGTGTACTTATTTCATAATTATCCAATAAATAAAGATATCTTTTATACGAATCTATACTATTCTCGTATTTACCTAAATCAACTTGTGCTCGTGCAACATAATAATATATATCAATATTATTCATATCTTTCTTGATATACTTTAAACATAATTTTTCACACTTCTTATGTTTTCCTAAGTATAAATATGTTTTTACAAGGCTTGTTATCAAGTAACCAGGTGCCGATTCTAGTTTAGAGTATAATTCATAAGACTTCTCAAGATAATCTAAAGCCTCTTGATATTTTCCTAATATAATAAAATTTTTCCCTAATTGGTAATTTATATATGGAGATCTCTCATCCTCTTTTAACTCTTCAAACAATAATTTTTCATTTCTTTTTACTTTATTTAACCTTATTTCTTCATCTTCAAACAAATATCCATAATGTTCAAAGTCAGCAATATTATTAAATATAGGATTTTTGTACATTGGTTGTTCATGAACTTTCCCATGGTATTTAAAATCAACATTCTTGAAAAGTCTAAGTACTGAACAATATCCATATGATTTTTTATCATATGAATAAAGATTTTTTAATTGTATAGATGCAGAATTAAATTTTTTATCAAGTCCATCTTTAAAAAATCTTACAATAGTTGAAGAATCAATTAGTATTTCATCTGCATCTAATATAAGTAGCCATTCACCCTTGGCATATGATATTGATATGTTTCTCATACTAGAAAAATCATTATTCCAATTATGAACATATACCTTCTCTGTGTATTTTCTAGATATTTTTATAGTGTCATCTGTAGAACCTGTATCGACTATTATAAGTTCACTGTCTATAGATTTTCTTAATGTGGTTAATGATTTTAAAGTTTTTTCAAGTATCTTCTCTTCATTTTTGACAATCATGACTATACTAAGTAACATATATATTTTCCTTTCAAAGCTATATTTTCTAAAAAAGAAAAGAGTAAAGCAAAGCCCTACTCTTCTTCTCTATCCAATATACAAAATTATTTTATCCTAATAATTGTAAAACTCCTTGTGGCTGTTGATTAGCTTGAGCAAGCATTGATTGTGATGCTTGAACTAATATATTCATTTTAGATAAGTTAACCATTTCTGAAGCTACATCTGTATCTCTTATTCTTGATTCAGCAGCTGTAACATTTTCTAAAGTATTACTCAAGTTAGTTTGAGTTGACTCTAGTCTATTTTGTTGTGCCCCTAATTTTGCTCTTGATGTATTTAATTCTTTAAGAGCTGCATCTAAGCTAGATACCATTTGTTTAGCTGCCTCAGTTCCTGAAGTTCCATCTACATTCATACTTGCTATTGTAGAACTAGTTATTCCAGCTGAACTCATTATACTTGCAGTGTTTACTAGTGCAACTTTTATTTCATTGTTATTATAAGATGTACCTGCAACATTTGTTCCATAGTTAGCTCCAACTTGTAATCTTACCTCTGTAGAACTTCCATCAAGTAGTTTCTTACCATTAAACTCTGTTGAACTTGATATTCTTTCAACTTCATCTTTTAGTTGTGATAACTCATTAGCTATTTTTTCTCTTTCTTCAGCATTATTAGTTTCATTTGAAGATTGTACTGATAAAGTTCTCATTCTTTGTAGTATGTTTCCAGTCTCTTCTAATGCACCCTCTGCTGTTTGTACAACAGATATACCATCTTGAACGTTTCTTCCTGCTTGGTCTAAACCTTTTATTTGAGCTCTCATTTTCTCAGATATTGCAAGTCCAGCAGCATCATCAGCAGCTCTCTTTATTCTAACCCCAGAAGATAACTTCTCCATAGACTTACTTTGCGCATTTACGTTTCTTCCCATTTGATTATTTGCTACCAAAGCACTTACATTTGTATTAACTCTCATTATTTTACCCTCCTTAGTATAGTTGACATCCTTGTCATTTCTACTTTTAACCTTTATATTAATTCTTCAATTATATCATCGGACAAGTTAACCTATAACTTTATACTTTTTTATTAAAAATATTTACTTTTTCTCTATTTAAGCTATAATACATTGTGTTTACTTGTTTAGTAAGCTTGTACTCATGTAACTCTTTTTTTACTTCTGACAATTGTTCTTGTAAAGAATTTCTTATTCTATCATCAATTTCAATTAATTCCATATCATTATAAAACTGTATAAAGTCATTTTTATCCACTTCACTTATACTATTTATAATATTTTGTCTCTCATTTAATCTATTACTTATATTTTTATACTCCTCTTTTTCAATCAAGGTTATAATTTGTAAAGATATATCTTTATATAAGTTTATTTTTTCTTCTAATTTATCCATAACTAATTACCTTGTGCTTGTGAGAAATAGTTCATTTGGGAAGAATATTGATTTAATAAAGACTCCAAAGCTGAATATTTAGCATAAAGTCTTTTCTCTTTATCATTCATTTTTTCAACTAGTCTGTTTATATTTTTTTCTTGCTCTGCAATTTGTTTTGAATACACATTTTCACTGGCAGAAGAAGTCTTTTCTATACCTGATTTTTTAACAAATTTAGAAAATGAACTTCCTGAATAATCATATACGATATCTTTCAGTTTTTCAAACATTCCCTTATCATCATAATTTGAAGAATATCCAGCTAAAGTTTTGTACACCTTGTCACTATCATCTATAAGCGCTTTTGAAAAAGCATCTGCATTAAATGATATTTGACCTTTTTTATTATAATTCTCATGTTCATTGATACCTAATTTACTTAATACAGAAATATTTTTCCCATCTCCAAAAAATGCAGATTGAATCTCTTCAACAAAAGCTCTTAATTCATCATCGTTTCTAAGTATACCTTCTTTAGCCTTTTTTTCCCATTTTTCTATTTCTTCAGTTGTCATATCTTCTTTTTGGTCATCTGTAAGAGGTGGATAATCTTTTGGCTTTTTAGTAGTAACTAGTCCATAAACCTTATCCATCAACTTATTATAGTCATCTACAAATGCCTTCATATTTTTAGTAGCTTCTTCAGTATCAGTAACAGAAACTAGTTTAGCATTTCCTTTTGAATTTACATTGTAATCAATATTATCTATTTTAAATGAGTTCTGTTCTTTACTTATATGTGTTACTCTTCCTTGTTCATCAGTTACATCAGCTTCTAGATTTTTTCCATGTACCACTGCAAATTTACTTCCACTAGTATCAGTTCCAAATGTAATACCATTATCAGTAGCAATTTGCTGAGCTAAATTATCATTTCCAGTTACTTTTAAATCAAGCTCTGATGACGAACCAGTCTGTTTTCTCGAAATAATCAATTCACCTGTCATCTCGCTATAAGAAGCCTTTATATCGCTATCTGCACAAAGTGAATTTATCTTACTTACAATAGTACTTGTAGTATCTTGTTCAGATATTGGTACATTTACACCACCTATAGTTAAAGAACTAGCTCCACTAGCATTTGGTGGGAATTGTTGAACAATAGGGTCACTTGAGTTTAATTTAATAGTCACTTTTGCTGGTTCAGCCATTTGAGAAACTGCAAATTGATAATTTATTTTCTCTGCACCAGCTGACCCTTTTGCTACTATAATACTTTCATCAGAGCTAGTTATTCTTGTAGCAGAGTATGCATTTTTACTTACTATACTGTTAGGAGATTCTATACTTAAATACTTATCATAAAGATCCTTTGATTCCTGTATAATATTTCTATATATTTCTTGTTTCCATTTAACTATTTGTTGATCCTGTTTCGCTTTATCAACTTTTTCCTTATCTCTTGTCATACTAGCTTCTATTATACCTTCCATATCAAAATTTCCTGAAAGGCCTGTAACTCTTATAGGACTTATACTTGACATATATTTATCCCCCCATCCATAATTATACTTCTAATTTACTATAAACTTCATGCCATGTATCTCTAATCTGTTCTACTATTGGCAATATCTCATCAATTATTTTAATCTCCTTATTTACATCAGCTCTTATTAATTCAGCTTTTATAAACTCATAAACCTTATACATATCTTCTGCCCATTGTCCTGCATTTTGGTCTAATGTAGTCATTAATTCTGTAAATATATTTTGAACTCTCACAAGTTCACTATGTGCTTTCAAATAATCCTTATTTAAAAGTGCTACTCTTGATATATTAGTATATTCTACTGTAGCATCTACAAGCATTAATAGTAGTTCTTCTTTTGATAACTCATTTAGTTTATCTAAATTTAAATTCATTATTTATACCTACTTCTTTCTTCTTTGCTTTTTTTATCAGCTTCATGCCATGTATCTTTAATTTGCTCTATTACAGGTAACACATTATCTATTATCTGAATGTCTTTTCTAATATTGGCTCTTGAAAGTTCATATCTTACAAAATCATAAACTTTGTACATATCTTTTGCCCATTGTCCTGCATTTTGGTCCAATGTAACCATTAATTCTGTAAATATATCCTGTACTCTTATAAGCTCTCTATGTGCTCTTTGTGTATTTTTATCTACAATAGCTCCTCTGGCTATTTTTGTATATTTTACTGCCCCATCAACAAGCATAAGCAACAATTGTTCCTTTGATGCCATAAAAACAGCATTTTGCTTATAAGAACTATAAGGGTTTTCTCCATACATATATTACTTCCTCCAAGAATTTTATTTTAATGATTTTAAAATTTTTATATTTTTATTTGTAGCCTTTATATTTTCACTCTTTACTTTCTCATATATTTCTTTTCTTAGTATATTTATATTGTTAGGAGCTGATATGGCTAGTTTGACATTATTTCCATCTACTCCTACAACTTTGACCTCTATGTTCTCTCCTATAAGTACTGCTTCATCTTTTTTCCTTGAAATGACTAGCATCCACCATCACCTCTCAGTAATGGATGCCTTATTGAATATTTCTCATCCTGTAAAATTATTTGCATTCCAAAATTATTTCTTACATTTATTACTATAGGAGCTTTCATGTTCACAGTTGATTCTTCAAGCGTCTGTCCAAGAGTGATTATGTTCAATAACATAATATCATTTGGAGATTTCACTTCTAGTTTTTCAATTGTATCCTGATTTAGGACTATCTCATATTCTTTAATAATTTCAAATGGGGATACAACAATAAATCCGATACAATCTTCCTCAGTAGAATTAAACTCTTTTAAAATATCATTATCTTCTATATCTAAAAGCTTGTATTCTCTTAAATTTTCAAATCCTAGTATCCCTTTTTTTAATGTAACCTTCATCATATCTGCGTTATTTTACTATATGTAATCTAATATAGATACATTAAATAACTTTCCTCCTGTTTGTAGTGAAGCTTGATAAGTTAATTCTGCTGCCTTTAATTGAACAAGTTTTTCTCCATAATCTATTTCTTCATTTTGTGACAGAATATCCTTTAACTGTATCAAACTATCATTATTTTTTTCCTTCATAGCCTCTACTGTATTTGCTTTTGTACCATATATAGACCTAACATTCACTGTATTTTCTATTAGTTGTTCCATGTCACCTAAACAAGTTGTTGTCAGCTCTTTTATAGCATCCGCATCTGGATTTGCTAATTTTTTTGATATATTATTTAACTCTTTAAAGGGGTCAGCCTGTGTTGGGTCAAATCCAAGACTACTCAATTTAACGTTATAATCTACACTTATCCCTTGAGCTATATCCATACTCAAAGAGTCATTTAATTTATTAAGATTTAGACTAGAATTAAACTTTAAACTCACTGAACCGTCAGCATTATCTATACATTCAACAGGTGGTACACCTGTATTTGAACCTGAAAATATGTACTTTCCTTCATGTGTTGCATTTAAAGCATTTGCAATTTCTTTCATTTTTTCATTAGTTTCATTACTAAGAGTCTTTAGTTCATCATCTGAATATGCACCATCACCACTTGCCACCAAAGTTTTCTTTATATCTGATAATAATTTTCCAAGCTGATCTAATGCAGTATCAGTAGTTTCTAACCAATCTCCTGTATCTTTACAATTCTCAACATAAGTCTCCATAGTTTTTATTTCACTTTTTGAGTTCAATATTTTTATTGCTTTATATGGATTATCGGATAGTTTGTTTATTTCTTTTGTTGTATTAACTTGTCTATTAACCTTATCTAATCTTTGTAGATTATCTTGTAGCGAGTTTAGATAACTGCTAGACATCATACCTGTACTAACTCTCATTATAAGTTCCCCCTTCTATTAAATTATTCCATTTATTACAACATCCAACAGTTGCACAGCTGTTGACATAACTTTTGCACTAGCTTGATAGGAACGTTGTACTTTTATAAGCTCTGTCATTTCTTCATCTAAAGATACACCTGAAACACTCATTCGTGAACTATCAATATTATTTATAATTTTACGTTGATTCACTTCATCTTGATTCACTTTTTTAGAATCTAAACCTATTGATTCTGCAAAAGCTTTATAGTGGTCACTTATCGTACTTACTTTTCCACCAACTACCCCAATATCTATTTTTTCATCCTTTAGCTTAGCAATCTTTGAAGCCTCATCAGCAGTAAGCTTTAATTCATTTGGATTACTCTTTATAGCTGGATTTACCTTTATGATATCTTCACCATCTACATTTGAAGTTATAAAAAAATCTGTTACTGTTATTCCAGCAGATGTATTATAAACATCATTTATCTGTTTAGCTAATCCATCAGATACATCTTTTAAATCGCTTTTATATGTATCAATTTTACCATGCATTTCAAACAAGCCTTGTAAAGTTCCTGATACACCTGTTTTCCAAGTTCCATCTACATTTTTTAATTCATTAAGTTCTAATTTACCATCTGCAAGCATATTTTTAACATCACCATTTTCAAGGTCTAGTTTAAAACTTAAGGAATCTAATATTCTATCTCTTTCATCAAGCAAATCATTTGGAGTAGAGCCAGAACCAGATATAACATCAATAGATTTATTCAAATCTTCAAGACTTTTTAACATGTCATTTATTTGTTTTATTTCAGAGTTTATATTATCATCTATATCTCCCTTTAACTTATTAAGCTTCTTATAACTTTCACTTATTAAAGTTGCCAGATTTGATGCATTTTCTACCACTAGACTTTTTTTACTATCACTATTTATATCCTTTGCTAATGATTCCCATCCTTTAAAAAGGTCGTCTATACCTGCAGATATTCCATAGTCTGATGGTTCATTTATTATAGTTTCTATAGTATTATAATAGTCATACTTTGAAACTGTATTACCATATTTATGTGCTTCTGCTCTAAATTGATAATCATAAAAACTATTTCTAGCCCTTGTTACATTTGTTACATGTACACCTGTACCTAATTGACCTCTTCCAATTGCATTGTTCAAGCTAGGCATATACATTGGACTATTTGTTGCAAATTCTGTCCTTTGCCTAGAATAACCTTCTGTATCTAGATTACTTATATTATGAGAAATTGTCTGTATTGCTTTTTGATGCGCATTCATTCCTGAATTAGCTGTATTTAAAATGGAAAATAATCCTGCCATATTTCTCCTCCCAACATTTATTTTCTAATATCTCCATAAGAATTATAAGTTGTAGTTTGTTTATCAACTGGTTTTATAAAATTAATCATTTTTTTCGTAAAAATCAGTTCTTTCTTTATGAGAGAATCATTTGATTCTTGTTGATTTTTAGCTAAAACAATAATATGCTTTAAATCTGTATATATTTCTTTTAGATATTCATCATTACTATTTTCAACAACTTCACTCATTGAAATATCTTCATTAAAAAGTTGTCTTCTCTTTATCTCTATAGATGCAAGTTCCCTACTAATATCTTCTAATTTAGGATTTAACCTATTTAAATTTTCTATATCTTTTGCAACTATATAGTCAAATTGCTCTTTTAATAATTCCATCATATTACTAAGTATCTTTTTTTCTTCATATATTATAACTTTTAAGTCTGTAATCATGACTTTATCCTCGCATATCCTCTATCATTTTTTTCGCAATTTCTTCTGGTTTTATTTTGTAAGTTCCATTTTCCAATGCATTTTTTATTTCATCGATTTTTTTATTTCTAATAGTCTCATCACTCATATTTGATACACTTGCCATTTCCTTTGCAACTTTAGATAGCTCTATCTTGTCTGTTTTACTAGTTTTTTGAACTTCTTCCACTTTTTTTACACCTGATGTATTCTTTAAATAATTATTTATTACAATATTTGAACTTACATTTTTAATATCCATATTTTCACCTCCAAAATTACATACTTATAATTTAGTTATCGCTCAAAAAATAAAAACATTTATATGATTCAAACATATTTTAAATTTTTTATAAAAATATCCCCTTAGCTAAATTCATACAGAACAGCTTAAAGGGATACTATTTAAAATGCTAATTTATATCTGAATCTTCTATTTTAGATAATCTTACAGATAATTTCTCATTTGTAATAATGCTTTCTCCATAAGCAAACAATCTATCATTTGCATATATATCTAATTTTTCATCCACATTCTTATTTAGTTTTATTATAGAACCTTCTTTTAATTCTAATATGTTTTTTATTGTTTCTGTTGTATTTCCTATAGAAACAGCTACATTTACTTTTGCATTAAAAACATTTTGATTTTCTTCTATAACGCCAGTCTTTTCTTCTATTAGTTGCCCAAAATTCAATTCATATATATCCTCTTTTTTGCTATTCATAAAACTTTTCTCCTTGTATAACCTTATCTATACATATCTATCAACAAGCCTTGTATCATATCAACAGTAGAAACAATATCTATGTTTTCTTTTTCTTCACTAAGTAATTTACTAGTCATATCCTCAAGTTTATCATCAACAATCTTTACATTCTTATAGTATTGATGCTCCCAAAAACTGCTATTTTTATCAAGTGAATACATATTATCTACAACAGATTTTAGGTATTCTTTTACTGCATTTTTGTATATACTAATATCACCATAGTTTTGAGTAAGTACAAGCCTTTCCCCCGCCTTTTTTACACTTTCCAGATTTCGTTTTATATCTTCCATTGAAGAAGATTGTTTTACAGAGTTTAAGTTATCAGAAAATTTATTATTCTCTTTTAGTTTTTTAACCTCTATATTTCTACTTGGACTTATGTTTAGCTTATCTATATTTATACCCATAATAAAGCCTACCCTCTATAATATTTCATAACCTTAGGAATATAATTTTGTGTTTCTTTTGGCATTTTATACAGGTCAGAAATTGATTCTACCCCTCTGCTTTTCATCCTTCCAGGACCACCATTATATGCCATCAATCCCATTTCTATGCTCCCTCCAAACATATCAATGTATTCCTTAATGTGTCTAGTTCCAGCATCTATATTCTGTTCTATATTAAAAGGGTCTGTAACACCCAAATCTTTGCAATTTTCCGGCATAAGTTGCATAAGACCCTTCGCACCAGCAGAAGATACAGTATTTGGATTAAAATCTGATTCAACTTTAATTATTGCTTTTATAAGGTTCGCATCCACATTATATTTTTTTGATGCTTGCTCTACAGCACTTTCAATTCTTGACTTTAAATTTTTATCTTTTGTATCAACATCTATAAACCTACTAGATGTATTATTTACTGCATTATCAAGCTCGTTAAATAAATTTTCAGAATTAGACAATAAATTATATCCATTAGAAGTCTGTTGATTATTTTGTGACAATGCTTTTAACAATGTCATCATAACCATGTCAAATCCAGATGAATTATTATATGTACAGTTACACTGATTTGTAGTGTTGCTACCAGATAATTGAGTTAATGCCAATATATTAATTAATGAACTTATCTCATTCAATATAAAACTCCCCTTTCTAAATTTTATAAACTTCAAAATTAAACTGATAGAACAGATTTCCACCAATATTCATGCTCTATATACCATTTAACTGTTTCTTTTATACCTGAATCAAAATCATATTTTGCCTTCCAACCTAACTCATTCTCTATTTTAGATGGGTCGATAGCATATCTTAAGTCATGACCAGGTCTATCATTTACATAGGATATTAAATCCTCAGATTTACCTAAAATATTTAATATAATTTTTACTACTTCTATATTACTTCTTTCATTATGACCACCTATATTATAAACCTCACCAATTTTTCCTTTATGTATTATTAAATCTACAGCAGTACAATGGTCGTATACATGTAACCAGTCTCTTATATTTTCTCCATTTCCATACACTGGCAATTGTTTGTCTTCAAAAGCATTTAAAATCATAAGCGGTATCAATTTTTCAGGAAAATGATATGGCCCATAATTATTTGAACATCTAGATATAGTTGTTGGAAGTCCATATGTCCTATAGTAAGAGTTAACCAATAAATCTGCTGCTGTTTTAGACGCTGAATAAGGGGAACTTGGATTAATAGCTGATTTCTCTGTAAAGAATAAATCCCTTCTATCAATTGGTAAATCACCATAGACTTCATCTGTAGAAACCTGATGATATCTTTTTATCCCATATGTTCTACATGCATCTAAAAGTACTTGTGTTCCTATAATATTTGTTTGTATAAATAATTGTGGATTTTCAACTGACCTATCTACATGAGATTCTGCCGCAAAGTTAACAACTATATCAAACTTTTCCTCTTCAAATAATTTATAGACATGCTCTCTATCTGAAATATCTCCTCTAACAAATTTATAATTGGGCTTATCTTGTACTTCTTTTAATGTTTCCAAATTACCAGCATAAGTCAATAAATCTAGATTAACAATAGAATAATTTAGATACTTATTAAGCATATAATGTACAAAATTACTCCCAATAAATCCTGCTCCTCCTGTTATCAGTATTTTTTTCATATTTTTCTCCTAAATATTAATTCTAATAAATTTTATTAACGTTCTATACAGATATCTTTAAAACTTTTTTGTTTTTTGTCCTTTACTGATAAGAATATTTCTTCAATTCCTTCTAAAGGCCAATCAATCGATACTTGCTTATCATTCCACATAAAACCACTATCAAATTCTGGATAATAATAATTTGTACACTTATAACTAAATACAGCTTTTTCTGATAAAACTAAAAATCCATGTGCAAATCCTTCTGGAATATAAAATTGCTTTTTATTTTTATCAGACAGTATTACTCCTTCCCACTCTCCAAATGTTTGTGAATCTTTCCTTAAGTCAACTGCAACATCGAAAACTTCTCCCTCTGTAACTCTAACTAATTTTCCTTGAGGATATCTATTTTGAAAATGCATTCCCCTTAATACGCCTTTCCTTGAGCTAGATTCATTATCTTGAACAAAACACATATCAAGTCCAAACTCCATAAAATCTTTTTTATTATAACTCTCAAAAAAATATCCTCTATTATCATAAAACACATTTGGTTCGACTATATATAGCCCTTCTATTTTTGTCTTTATAAAATTGAATTTTACCATTACAATAAACTCCTTTATTGAAATAAAATTTATGATAAATTTTATTTCATATTACATATCTTCATTGGCTAGTTTTAATAGATACTGGCCATACTCAGTTTTTATCAGTGGTCTAGCTAGTTCAATTAACTTCTCTCTACTTATATATCCCTTTGTATATGCAATCTCTTCTAAACATGCTATATACAATCCCTGTCTTGTCTGAACTACTTCAACATAATTAGAAGCATCTAATAGCCCCTTATGTGTACCAGTATCCAACCAAGCCATACCTCTTCCTAAAAGTTCTACTTTTAGTTTTCCTCGTTTTAGATATTCATTATTTATTGAAGTTATTTCTAGTTCCCCTCTATCTGATGGTTCAACAATCTTTGCTATTTCTACAACATCATTGTCATAAAAGTATAACCCTGGTATAGCATAATTAGATTTAGGTATTTTAGGTTTTTCTTCTATTGATAAAACATTAAACTCTTCATCAAATTCCACAACACCAAACGCATTTGGATTACTAACATGATATCCGAATATGGTTGCTCCAGTTCTTTTAACTGCATTCTCTAATCTTTCGCTAAATCCATACCCATAAAATATGTTATCACCTAATACAAGAGAAACACTATCACTTCCTATAAATTCTTCTCCTATTATAAATGCTTCTGCAATCCCATTTGGTTTTTCCTGAATTGCATATGCTATTTTAAGTCCCAATGAACTTCCATCTCCAAATAGTTCCTCAAAAGCTATTATATCTCTTGGTGTAGATATTATAAGTATTTCTTGTATCCCTGCCAACATAAGAACTGACATTGGATAATATATCATTGGCTTATCATATATTGGAAGTGTTTGTTTTGATATACATTTTGTTATAGGATATAGTCTTGTTCCAGACCCTCCTGCTAAAATAATTCCTTTCATATTTATTCCATCCTTAAATTTACTTTGTCATATAATGATTATCGGATAAATAAAAGAAATATTTATATTTTACGTAATATCTTATTTTATTTTTTATAAATAGAATATTTACCTTCTAATGATATCATATTCTTTTAAATACTCTTCTATAGACTCTTCCCATTTTCTAAATGAATTTAATCCAATTAATTTCAGCATAAAATTATCAAGTACAGAATATTGTGGTCTTTGAGTTTTACTCTTAAAATCTTTACTTTTAATTGGATTTACTTTTATATCTATATTTTTTAACTCAAATATCTTTTTAGCAAAATCATACCAACTACACTCACCTTCACATGTGGCATGATAAACTCCATAATTCTCTGTTTCCATAATATTTATTATAACCTTTGCTAAGTCTACTGTACTTGTTGGACTCCCAAACTGGTCATCAACGACATTAACTTCTTTATTTTCTTTAGAAAATTTTATCATAGTCTTTACAAAATTATTTCCATCACCATATAGCCATGCTGTTCTCAGTATAAAGTACTTATGTGAGAATTGTTCCACAAATTTTTCTCCCATAAGTTTACTTTTTCCATAAACAGAATTAGGTTCAGTTTTATTATCTTCTTTATATGGATATTTAGAAATACCATTAAATACATAATCAGTTGATATGTGGACAAGTTTAGCATTCACTTTTTTTGATGCTATTGCTAAATTCCTAGCTCCTAAAGAATTTATTTTATATGAAGTTTCTATATTGTCTTCACATGCATCGACCTTTGTATATGCTGCACAGTTTATAATTACATCAGGTTTATTATATGTTATAAAACTATCTACATTAGTTTGATTAGATATATCTAAATCATCTCTTGTTGTAGGTAATATATCATATTTTACTTGTTTTATACTTTGATTAATTGATTCTAATTGATTGACCAATTCTCTCCCTAATTGACCATTAGACCCTGTTATTAATATTTTCATTGACTGTTTTTACCCCCTCAATAAATATTCAAATCTACCTAATACTTAATTATAACATAGCTTATATTTTGACTTAGGTAGAATATATATTATTTTTATATAAATAGAAAAAGAGATGTAACATTAAATGATTATCATCACATTATTACATCTCTCTAAATCTAAATATTTAAAACATATGTTTTAATTACCAATTAATTACCAGAATCCTATCTAAAATACTTAACTCCAGATTCAAATATCTTTTGGTCTTTCTCACCTATGATATTCTTAAATACTTCCTCACCAATTCTCTCAGAATGTCCCATTTTACCAAACACTCTACCATCAGCACTAGTTATACCTTCAACAGCATAGAATGAACCATTTGGATTAAATTCAATATCATAAGTAGCTTCATTATTAAAATTAACATATTGAGTTGCTACTTGTCCATTAGCAATTAATTCTCTCATAACATCTTCACTAGCAACAAATTTACCTTCTCCATGAGAAATAGCTATATTGTGAATATCTCCAACATTAGTTTGAGCTAGCCAAGGAGATTTATTAGATGAAATTCTAGTTCTAGCAATCTTAGCTTGATGACGTCCAATATTATTGTAAGTAAGTGTTGGTGCACTTTCACTTGGAACTCTTATTTCTCCATATGGAACTAAACCTAACTTAATTAATACTTGGAATCCATTACAGATACCTAACATCAAACCATCTTTTTGAGTTAAAAACTCATTTATAGCTTCTTGAACTCTAGGGTTTCTAAATACAGTAGCTATAAATTTACCAGAACCATCTGGCTCATCACCAGCACTAAATCCTCCTGGTAACATTATTATTTGAGAAGATTTTATTTCATTCACTATTGTATCTATAGAATCTTCTATGTCTTTATAAGTTAAATTCTTAAATACTCTTATATTTGCATTAGCCCCTGCTCTTTCAAATGCTCTTGCAGAGTCATATTCACAGTTTGTTCCAGGGAATGCTGGTATAAATACTCTTGGAGTAGCTATACTTAATGATGATTTTTTAGCCTCTCCTTGTGATATATAGCTTATAGTCTCTATTTTTGATTTTACTTCTTCTGTTTTAGTTGGGAATATAGGCTCTAAAGTACTACAATGTGCTTTATATAATTCATCTAATGAAAGTTCTTCACCTTTAATGAATATACTAGCATCTTTAACTGTACTTCCAAGCACTATGTAATTATATCCATCTAACATGCTTAAATCATCATTTGCTAATTCAAGTACTATATCTCCATAACTAGCTTCAAATAATTTATCATCTGTATATACTTTTTCAGCTTCTTCATTAAACTTAAATCCTATTTTGTTACCAAAAGCCATTTTACTTATTGCTTCACCTACACCTGCAAATCCCAATGCATATGTTGATAAAACTTTATTTTCATGTATAAGTTCTCTTACTTTATCTAAGTTTTTCTTTAGTTCTTCAAAGTCTATAACATTATTTTCTGCTTTATTTACACATAACATTACTACTTTTGAATCTGCTTTTTTAAATTCTGGAGATACTACTTTTCTAGCATCTACTGTATCAACAGCAAATGAAACTAATGTTGGTGGAACTTCAATATCTTTAAATGTACCAGACATACTGTCTTTTCCACCTATAGCAGGTATTTCAAACTTACTTTGTGCATAAAATGCTCCTAAAAGTGCTGAGAATGGTTTGCCCCATTTTTCTGGATTGTTACCAAGTTTTTCAAAGTACTCTTGGAATGTAAGTCTTGTTGTACTGTAATTTCCTCCAATAGCAACTAATTTACATACAGATTCTACTACTGCATATAAAGCTCCATGGAATGGACTCCATTTCCCTACTTTTGGATTATATCCATAAGTCATTATTGTAGAAGTATTAGTTTCTCCACCAAGAACTGGTATCTTAGCAACCATACCTTGAGTTGGAGTAGCTTGATACTTTCCACCAAATGGCATAAGTACTGTATTTCCACCAATTGTATTATCAAACATCTCTACTAATCCTTTTTGAGAACAAACATTAAGGTCAGATAATACTTTTGTAAATTTATCTTTCATACTTGCACACTTAACATCTTTTACTATTTCATTAGAGCTAAAGAATGTGTTTTCTTCATCTACTTTAGTAACATGGACATCAGTAGTTTGTTTCACTCCATTTGTATCTAAAAACTCTCTATTTATATCAACAATTGCTTTTCCATTCCAGAACATTCTTAAATATCCTGTATCAGTTACTGTAGCTACATGTGTAGCTTCTAAGTTTTCTTCTACTGCTAATTGTATAAATTTATCTTTATTTTCTTTTTTTATAGCTACTGCCATACGCTCTTGTGATTCTGAAATTGAAAGTTCAGTTCCATCAAGCCCATCGTATTTTTTAGGCACTAAATCTAAGTTTATGTCCAAACTATCAGCAATCTCACCTATAGCAACACAAACCCCACCTGCTCCAAAGTCATTACATCTTTTTATCATTTGAGCAACTTCTTTATTTCTAAAGAATCTTTGTATTTTTCTTTCATTAGGAGCATCTCCTTTTTGAACTTCTGCACTACAAGTCAATATTGATTCTTCACTATGCTCTTTAGATGAACCAGTTGCTCCTCCACAACCATCTCTTCCTGTTTTTCCTCCAAGAAGAACTATTACATCTCCTGCTTCTGGTCTTTCTCTTACTACATTTTCTTTTGGTGCTGCTGCTATAACTGCACCTATTTCCATTCTTTTTGCAACAAAGTTTTCGTCATATACTTCTGCAACTTGTCCAGTTGTAAGACCTATTTGGTTCCCATATGAACTATATCCATGAGCTGCTTCTGTAGTTATTTTTCTTTGCATAAGCTTTCCAGGTAAAGTGTCCTCTAAAGTTGTTCTTGGGTCAGCACTTCCTGTAACACGCATTGCTTGGTAAACATAACTTCTTCCTGATAATGGGTCTCTTATAGCTCCACCTAGGCAAGTAGCTGCTCCACCAAACGGCTCTATTTCAGTTGGATGGTTATGAGTTTCATTTTTAAACATTACTAAATATTTTTCCATCTTTCCATCAACTTCAACATCCACATTTATACTACATGCATTTATTTCTTCACTTTCATCTAGATCATTTAACTTACCATTTTTCTTTAATTCTTTTACTGCAACTGTAGCTATATCCATTAAGCATATATCTTTATGTCTATTTACATATACATTGTCTCTTGAGTTAAGATACATTTGATATGCTTCTTTTACTATATCATTAAATTTACCATCTTCTATTTTCACATTTTCTATTTCAGTCATAAAAGTAGTATGCCTACAATGATCAGACCAATAAGTATCTAGAACTTTTATTTCTGTTATAGTTGGGTTTCTCTTTTCTGTATCTTTGAAATATTTTTGAACATGTTGTAAGTCTCCTAAAGTCATTGCTAATCCTTTGTCACTTACAAATGATTTTAATCCGTCTTCATTTAAATCTATAAATCCATCTAATATTTCAACTGCTGTTGGTATCTCAGTTTCCATTTTTAATGTTTCTGGTTTTTCTAAAGATGCTTCTCTACTATCCACTGGATTTATGCAGTAATCCTTTATTTTGCTAAATTCTTCATCAGTTATTTTACCTGATAATATATAAACCTTTGCTGTATTAATGGCAGGTCTTATACCTTGATTTACTATTTGGACACATTGAGCTGCCCAGTCACCCCTTTGGTCATATTGACCAGGTAGGAACTCTATTGCAAATACTCTTTCTCCATTTAATTCTGGTATTTCCTCATAGTATACTACATCTAGATTTGGCTCAGAAAAGATTGTCTTTGCTGCATTTTCATAAACATCTTCTGATATTCCTTCTACATCATATCTATTTAATATTCTTAAATCTTCTATACTACTTATGTGCAAGCTTTCCACTAAATCCTTTTTTAAAGCTTTAGCCTCAAGGTCAAAACCTTCTCTTTTTTCAACTAGTACTCTTCTAACCATTGAGTCTTTATTTCCAGTATTCAACATACCTTATCCTCCATTTTAGAAAAATTATCTACCTATGTCTGTTCTATAATGCATTCCTTCAAAGTTTATTTTTTTTATATTTTCATAAACTTTTTCTGCTGCATCTTTAACTGTAGCTGATTTTGTAGTTATACCAATTACTCTTCCCCCATTAGTAACTAAATTGCCGTCAAGCATCTTAGTACCACTGTGGAATACTACTATATCATCATCTAAATTTTCAAGACCAGTTATAACTTTTCCTTTTTCATAACTGTCTGGATACCCTCCTGATGTAAGCATAACACATACAGCTTCATCATCACTATAATTTATTTCTATGTCTTTTAACTTATTGTCAAGTATAGCTTCCATTATTTCATGTAAATCTGTTTCTAATCTAAATAAAACAGATTGTGTTTCAGGGTCTCCAAATCTTACATTATATTCAAGTACTTTCTCTCCATCATCAGTTATCATAAGACCAACAAATAAAATACCTTTAAAGTTAAGTCCATCTTTTTTGAATCCCTCTAATGTTTTTTCTAGTACTGTTTCTTTTACTTTATTTGCTAATTCTTCTGTATAGATTTCACTAGGTGAAAAAGTTCCCATTCCACCTGTATTCGGTCCTTGTTCATAATTATTTACCTTTTTATGGTCTTTTGCACTTGCCATAGGAACTATTGTATTATTGTCTACAAATGCCAAGATAGAAGTTTCTATACCTTTTAAAAATTCTTCAATTACTATTTTATCTCCAGCAGTTCCAAATTTCTTATCTGACATCATTTCTTTTAAAGTTGCTATAGCATCTTCTCTATTTTCAGGTATTACAACACCTTTTCCAGCAGCTAATCCGTCCGCTTTTATTACTACTGGATACCCAAAGCTATCTATTTCTGATATAGCTTCTTCTAAGTTTGTATATTCTTTATATTTTGCAGTAGGTATGTTATGCTTTATCATAAAATCTTTTGAAAAAGCTTTACTTCCTTCAAGTTGAGCACATTTTTTATTAGGTCCAAATACTCTTAAACCTTCTTTTTCAAATTCATCTACTATTCCCATAACTAGTGGTACTTCTGGACCTACTATTGTTAGACCTATTTTGTTATCCTTGGCAAATTTTAAAAGCCCTTCTACATCAGTATCACCTATATTTACACATTCTGCTACATTTGCGATTCCTGCATTACCTGGCGCACAATAAACTTTTTCTACATTTTTTTCATTGCTTAATTTCCAGCATATAGCATGTTCTCTTCCGCCACCGCCTACAACCAATATCTTCATAATATCCTCCTTAGTGTTTGAAGTGTCTTATTCCTGTAAATACCATAACCATATCATACTTATCACAAGCTTCTATTGAATCTTTATCTTTTATAGAACCACCTGGCTGAACTACTGCTGATATTCCATATTCATGAGCTAATGTTACACAATCATCAAATGGGAAAAATGCATCTGATGCTAAAACAGCTCCTGTAAAATCTTTATCTTTATTATTTTCAAGAGCATTTTTTAATGCCCAAATTCTTGATGTTTGTCCACAACCTAGAGCTAGAGTTTGACCATTTTTTACTATTGCAATTGCATTTGACTTCATATTTTTTACCACTCTCATACCAAATTCCATGTCTTTAAGTTGCTCATCTGTTGGTTTTGCTTTTGTTACATTTTCACTTTTTTCTGCTAATGTATTGTTTCTATCTTGTATCAATAATTTTCCATCTAAGTATTTCATTTCATATGGTTGTAAACTATTTTCTATCTTAGCTAATTTTAAGATTCTTAGATTTTTCTTTTGTTTAAGTATCTCTAATGCTTCTGGTTCAAAATCGTATGCTACTACTATTTCTAAGAATATTTCATTTAATTTCTCTGCTGTAGCTTTGTCTATAGTGGAAGTTATTCCTACTATTCCACCAAAGATTGATACTTTATCTGCTTCATAACATTTTGTATATGCTTCAAAAGCATCTTTTCCTAATCCTACACCACATGAATTAGCATGTTTTATAGCTACTGAAACTACTTCTTCACTGTCTTTAAATTCTCTCATAACTTCTAAGCAACCATGTAAATCATTTAAGTTGTTGAAAGAAAGTTCTTTACCACCTAGTTGTTCATAATTTAAGATTGGATTTTTTGCATTTGATTGTGAATATAAGAAACCATTTTGATGTGGATTTTCTCCATATCTTAAAGTTTGTTCTTTTTGGAAAGTTAAATTTAATATGTCAGGATATGTATCTCCTACTTCTCCAGCAAAATAGCTAGATATTAAAGCATCATATCTTCCTGTAGTTGAGAAAGCTTTATATGATAATTTTTTTCTATCTTCTAATGTCATTGTCTCTGTTTTTAATTTTTCTATTATAGAATCATAATCTTTTATATCTACTACTACTATTACATCTTTATAGTTTTTAGCAGCAGAACGTATCATAGATGGTCCACCGATATCTATATTTTCTATCATTTCATCGTGGCTTTTCCCAGCTTTTAAAGTTCCTTCAAAATCGTATAGATTTACAGCTACTAAATCTATTGAATGTATTTTATGTTCATTCACAGTTTCTACATGAGATTCTTTGTCTCTTTTATAAAGTATTCCACCATGTATATATGGATTTAATGTTTTTACTCTTCCATCCAATATTTCTGGGAAGTTTGTAACATCTTCAACTTGCATTACATTAACTCCATTTTCTTTTAATGTCTTAAAAGTATTTCCTGTAGATATAATTTCATAGTCTAACTTATTTAATTCTTTAGCAAATTCAACTACACCTGTTTTGTCAGTTACACTTATTAAAGCTCTCTTACTCATTTATAAACACTCTCCTACCTTGAAGTTTTAATTTATTTTCACAAAAAAGACTTAAACTCTCTTCCAAAATCCTATGTTCAACTTCTAACACTCTTTTTGCAAGTGTTTTTGCATCATCATCTTGATTTACCTTAACTACATCTTGCATTATTATTGGTCCAGTATCAGCACCTTCATCCACAAAATGAACTGTAGCACCAGTTACTTTAGCCCCATAATCTATTACTCCCTGATGGACTCTTTCTCCATAGAATCCAGCCCCACAAAATGAAGGAATTAATGATGGATGTATGTTTATCATTTTGTTTCTAAACTCATTAACCAGCTTTGGGCTGATTATTTTTAAATAACCAGCCAAAACTACTAAATCTATTTTATTTTCTTTAAGAATTTCTATTATCTTGTCTTCATTAGTTTCACAAATTGCCTTTATGTTATGATTTTTAGCTCTCTCTAAACCATAAGCATCTTGCTTACTTGAGATAACTACTTTAACCTGACCTTTTATTTTTCCAGACTCAGTACCATCTATAACTGCTTGTAAATTTGTTCCTCCACCAGATATCAAAACTCCTATATTTAGCATAATTCTACACCTTCATGACTATCTACTACTTCACCAATTATATATGCTTTATCTTCTAATAATTCACTATACTTTTTATCTACATAAGCAGCATTGTCATTTTCTCTATTATTTATAAAGTTTACAACATCGTTGGCATTTTCTTTATCTACTATTAAAACTAGTCCAATACCCATGTTAAAACTCTTATGAAGTTCTCTCTCATCTACAGCATTAAAACCTTCTATCATTTTAAATATAGGAGGCTTCTCCCAAGATTTTTTATTGATGTCTAATCCTAATCCTTTAGGTATAACTCTTGTTATATTTTCTATAAGCCCTCCACCAGTTATGTGAGCTATAGCTTTTATATCATGTTTAGCTAATACATCTAAAGCTAACTTAACATATATTTTAGTTGGTGTTAAAAGTGCTTCCCCAACTGTCATTCCTAGTTCTTCTACATATTGTTCCATCTTATAATCATAAGTTTCTAAGAATATCTTTCTTATAAAAGAAAATCCATTACTGTGTACTCCACTTGAAGATATACCAACTAATACATCTCCTGATTTAACATCATTTCCAGAAACAATCTTTTCTTTGTCAGCTATACCTACAGAGAATCCTGCTAAATCATAATCATCATCTCCATACATTCCAGGCATTTCAGCAGTTTCTCCACCAATTAGTGCACAACCAGACATCTTACAGCCATCTGCTATTCCACCAACTACTTTTTCTATATGCTCAGGAACTAATTTTCCAAGAGCTATATAATCAAGGAAGAATAATGGCTTAGCACCTTGACATATTAAATCATTTACACACATTGCAACTAAATCTATTCCAACAGTATCATGCTTGTCCATCATTTGAGCTATTTTTAACTTAGTCCCAACACCATCTGTAGATGCAAGCAAAACTGGTTCTTTCATTCCCACAAAATCTTTTAAACTGTATAATCCACTAAAGTTTCCTAAATCTCCAACTACATTTCCATCATAAGTTCCTTTAATTTTACCTTTTATAAGGTCTACTGCTCTATTTCCTTCATCTATATCTACACCTGATTCTTTATATGTTAACATGAAAGTAGTTCCTCCTTATCAATTTTTTTAACTGGGTATTCTCCATCAAAACAAGCTTTACAGAAAGTAGACTTATGTTCTGCTGCATCTAACATTCCTTCTATATCTAGGAATTTTAAACTATCACATCCAATATATTCTCTCATTTCTTCTACGTTGTTACTTGATGCAATTAACTTAGAGCGATTTGGAGTATCTATTCCATAATAACAAGAGTAAGCTACTGGAGGAGATGTTATTCTAAGATGAATTTCTTTTGCTCCTGCTTCTCTTAAAGATTTTACTAACTGTTTAGATGTAGTTCCTCTTACTATTGAATCATCTACTAAAATTATAGATTTTCCTTTTATTACTGTTGAAAGAGGATTTAATTTTATTTTTACAGCTATTTCTCTTTCCTCTTGTGTAGGTTTTATAAATGTTCTTCCTACATATCTATTTTTAACTAGACCTTCACTTATTTTTAATCCACTAGCATTTGCATAACCAATAGCTCCTGGCCAACCTGAATCAGGAACTGGAACTACTACATCTGCTTTTACATTTTCATCTTGAGCTAATCTTTCCCCACATTTAATTCTGAACTCATATGCATTTACATTATCTATAGTTGCATCATTTCTTGCAAAGTATATGTGTTCAAATATACAACTTTTCTTAACTGGTTTATAATTTTCTGAATAAAAATATGATTTTAATTCACCATCTTTAACTACTATTATTTCTCCTGGCTCTACATCTCTTATAACTTCTCCGCCAAGTATGTCTATTGCACAATTTTCTGATGCAAATATATATTCATCGCCCTTTTTACCAAGTACAAGAGGTCTGAATCCATGTGGATCTCTAACTGCAACCAATTCATCTTGACTCATTATTACAAGGGCATATGCACCTTTGATATAGTCCATTGTTACTTTTAAACTTTCTACTATATCACCTTTGTAATATCTTGCAAGTATATATAAAATTACTTCTGTATCTGAATTAGTTTGGAACATATATCCATCTTCTTCTAGCATATCTTTTAAATAATTTGCATTTACTAGATTTCCATTATGAGCTATAGCTAATTGTCTTTTTCTGCAACTTCCAACTAAAGGCTGACAGTTAGAAACATGACTTCCTCCAGCTGTTGAATATCTAACATGTCCAATACCTATATTTCCTTTTAACTTAGATAATTCACTTTCCTTAAAAACATCTCCAACTAATCCCATATCTTTTTTGTACTTAATTTCTCCATCATCTAAAAGAGCTAAACCACAGCTTTCCTGCCCTCTGTGTTGCATAGAATATAAAGAATAATATAGTTCTTTAGTTACATCTTTATTAGAGTAAATCCCTAAAACTCCACACATACATTTGCCTCCTATTTATTATTCATTCTCGAAAGTACTTCCATATAACCTTCTACAAGGTCTCCAAGGTCTCTTCTAAATCTGTCTTTGTCTAATTTTTCATTTGTGTTTACATCCCAAAGTCTACAAGTGTCTGGTGATACTTCATCTGCCAATATTATGTTTCCTTCTGAATCTTTACCAAATTCTATTTTAAAGTCAACTAACTTTAGGTTTAATTTTAAGAAGAATGTTTTTAGCAATTCATTTATTTTTAGAGTTTCTTCTCTTAAGAATTTCAATTCTTCTCTAGTTGCTAATTTCATTGCCACTGCATAATCGTCATTTAGCATTGGGTCACCATAATCATCGTTTTTATAGCTTATTTCAAAGATTGGCTCATCGAAAACTACACCTTCTTCAAGACCAACTCTTTTGCAGATAGAACCAGCAGCAATATTTCTTACTATCACTTCTAATGGTAAAATTTCTACTTTCTTAACTAGCATTTCTCTGTCTGATAAACTTTTTATAAAGTGTGTATTTATATTATTTTCTTTTAACATTTCAAAGATTATTGTTGATATTTTATTATTTAGTATACCTTTTGAAGATATTTCTGCTTTTTTTTCTCCATTAAATGCTGTTGCATCATCTTTATAATAAACAACATATTCGTTTTCATTATCTGTAGAATATACTTGTTTTGCTTTTCCTTCATATAATAACATTTCTGTTACCCCCTTAAGTTCTTGTCGTCTTCTAACACCTTTTGTGCCATTTCTTCTCTATATGATTTCAAATCTTCTTTTAATTTTGGGTATTTTAGAGTCATTATTTGTAATGCCAATAAAGCTGCATTTAAACCTAAATCTATTGTAACTGTTGCAACTGGTATTCCTTTTGGCATTTGAACTATTGATAAAAGTGAGTCTAATCCATCCATAGTTGATGATTTAATAGGCAATCCTATTACTGGAATTAGAGTTTGTGAAGCTATTACACCTGGTAGATGTGCTGCTTTTCCTGCTGCTGCTATTATTACATCTGTATCATCTTCTATTTCTTTTAGGAATGTTGAAAGTTGTTCTGGTGTTCTATGAGCAGATAATGCTCTTGCTACAACTTCTATTCCATATTTTTCAAGCAGTTTTATCCCTTCTTCTAATTTTGGATAATCTGATTTTGAACCCATAACTACTGCTACTTTCATTAGACTTCCCCTCTCCGTTTATAAGTTATTTTACATTTTAAATCATTCGTATCATTATACGAATGATACACCTTAAATTTTATATTAATATACACATATTATCAACTCTTTTTTGAAATTTTTTAAAAAAAATATTACTTGTATTTTTTTTATTCGCCCCATACCGAACTTTATTCGCTTTTTTTGATACCTAATAAAATTACTTTCCATTTATTTATTATTTTTTGATAAATAAATATATTTCATATAATTTTAAAGTAAACTTACATAGTATTTTTTAAATTATAAGATTTATAATTCAGTAAAATACTCATTTCTATACATACTTGTATCAGAGTCTATACTAAAAAAGGAAGTTAATTATCATAAATCATCTTCCTTTTCATTAGTGTATAATTTTATAGTTGTTAATTTAAAAATATAAAGTGCCATTTTTAATTCTGTATTTTATCAATAAATTCATATCTTGCCAATAGTTAATCATCCTTAAATAATCTTTTATATAACAATTTCATTTCTTGATAATCTAAAATTACAAAATCAGGCTCATAAATCAAATCTTCTAAACTATTCCCCCTACGATTCATCCAGATACTCTTCCATCCAGCTTTTTTAGCACCTACTACATCATTTTTATAAGAGTCACCTATATAATATGTATTTGCCCTATCTAAACCCATAAATTTCTCAGCTAATCTAAAAATATTAATGTCTGGCTTAGAAAAGCCAACTTCACTAGAAATAAAAATATTCTCTTCATCAACCCACTTTTCAATATTTAATTGCTTTAATTTCATTCTTTGATGAGAAGATGGTCCATTAGTTATAATTCCAATATTAATATTTTTTTCTTTAGCAAAATTCAAAACTTGCTCCATCTCTGGTATTAGAGTTATTTGTGATTGTTGATATATATACTCATCTTGAAAATTTTGAGCATCTTTTTCTGTAATGGGGTTTCCTAACTCTTCAAAAGCTTTCATTATTCTATACACATGCATTTTTTCAATTGGCATCTCTCCACTCTCAGTCAAATGAAATACCTCATCACTATACTTTCTGCTACTGATATATAAATCTTTAACAGAAATATTCTTTATTGAAGAAAATACTTTATCATATGCGATATAAAAAGGTGTTAACTGATTGTATAAAGTATCATCTACATCAAAAATTAAATTAATCAAAATATTAGTCCTCCAAAATTTAATAGTGGCAAATATAATTATAACTATAAATACCTAGTATAACAATACCTACCACTATAAGTCCTATTATTTATTTAAAATTCTAGTAGTTACACCTTTTAGATTATAACATTCTGCATAATCACGTAAAGGACGCTTAATATGGTCTACAACAAATCTTTGACCATTGATGTTATTTTTTCTTAAATTACTATAAAGCATTTCTATCTCTCTTTTAACATCATCATTATTGAATGTATAGTGACCTGCAATATCTAATATTTCATTAGATAAAACTTCATCCTTAAAGATTTCTTCAGTAGTTAGATTTTTCTGTTCTCCTATCACCCATTTTCTCCAACGTCCACATTCAATAGCATCTACAAGAAGAACATGTCTAATATTTGAAGTCTTTTCAATTAATCCTTCTTCCTTTAGTTTTCTTTCAACTTCTGCTAGCTTTAAGTATGCTCTAGTCTCTTCAGTACCATATTGAGGAGCAACATTTGTCGCAATAATTTGAGATGGTATATGTTCTAATAAAGTCACATCATCCAAATAATCTCCATTATGTTCCTTTAACCCAACTCCATACTTTTTAGCCATTTGAGCTAAATCATAAGCATTCTTAAAGTTAAAAGTGCCTACTTGTTCTGTTTTTCTAGTTAGAGTACCTGTCTGACCAACTATAAATGTTGGCATTGGCAAATCTCTCTTTTCAAGTTCAACTTTTAATCTAGTTATAAATGTTTCATATGTCTCAGTTGAAGTTAAGCCTCCATTTGTTTCCTCTGTCCCAACTTCATATCCTATCTCTGGCAAATTAAGTCTTTTTCTTTCTTTTTCGCAATATTCAATTAATTCTACAGTTCGTTCTAACACTATATCCAATGGAATCACTTTTCCCATTTCAAATGGGTCTTTTGTAGGGTCAATCATTAATAAATCAAAACCTGCCTCAATATCAGCTAAATAAGATTTTTTCCCTAATTCCATAGCTTTGTCAACAGGTAAATGGTCATTTCTCTCTTTATCTCTTTGCCATGGTCCTCCATGGTCTCTGCACAAGTAATATAAGCCATCAAATCCCACTTCATCAGCTATTTTCTTAATATCTCTTGTAAATGTTTCTTGATTCCAACCATTTACATAACCTCCTCCTAGCTCGTCTGCATCTACTTGATTTCTACTTGCAATAAACATTAAAGGAAAATCATCATCTTTTGCTAATTCAAAACTCGCTTGTAACAAGTTAGGTGACATAGGACCAATCCCTAAAAGTGTTGCACTTTTCCCCTCTTCTTGTAAGTCTAGTAATCGTTGTACGACAGTTTTTATTGGTAATTTTTTCATTACTATATCTCCTTTTATTCTATTTTTTAAGATGTTTTCAAAGATGCTTTTAATAAAATTTTCAATAAAAACATCTTTATGTTATATGTAAAACAAATCAAACTTTATTGAAAAGTATCTTTTATTTTCTTAATTAATGCATCAGATTTTTTAATAATATCAGACACACTCATTCTTACTACTTTCTTGCCTTTAAAACGCTCCATATTTCTAATCTCAACATCATTAGTTAATATTACACAAGTTGCTTCTTCAATTTCTTTAATTGACAACTCATTATCTATTCCAGAGCTTCCTTGAGTTTCAACCTTTATTTCTATACCAAATTTTTTTGCTGATAATTCAAGTGATTCAGCTGACATATAAGTATGGGCTACTCCACTAGGACAAGATGTTACTGCTACAATTTTCATATCTTTATCTCCTTTAAATTTATAGTTCTATATAATTTTCTTACAATTTTATATAAATTAATTTATTATTTTATATATCTATAATTCTTCAAATATTAGTTCAATAGAATCATCTATATCTTCTTCAATTTCTTCATCTTCTTTTACATCTTTCTTTACTAATTTCATCAATATTGCGACAACAACTGCTCCAGTTAGTACAGATGCTATATACCCCAACCTGTTATCAACAACTGGAAGTACTATCAATCCTCCCCAAGGAGCATGATTTAAACATCCCAGTAAAAAAGCCATAATATTTCCAATAATTGAACCAGCCATAATACAAGGAATTACTCTAACAGGGTCCGCTGTTGCAAATGGAATAGCTCCTTCCGTGATTCCAACACATCCCATTAGAAGTGATGCTTTTCCTGAATCTCTTTCTTCTTTACTAAATTTTTTTGGGAATAATAATGTTGCTAACCCTAATCCAATTGGAGGTATACAAATCGCAACTCCAACTCCTCCCATTAAGTATGGAAGTGTATCAACTTGTGTTTGAGCAAAAGTCGCAGCAACTTTATTTATAGGACCACCCATATCAGAGGCTATCATTCCTCCCAAAATACCCCCTAAAGGAATCTTTGAAACACCAGACATTCCATTTAACCAGTTCGTCATCCATGCCATAAAAGAAGCTATAGGTTCTCCAATTAAAAATACAATTATACCACCTGTAATCAATGTACCAAGCAAAGGATAAATAAATATGGAACCTAGAGTTCTCATTGTAGGAGCTAATTTTATTTTCTTCAGTTGTAATACAACAAATCCTGCTATGAACCCTGCTATAATACCACCTATAAAACCAGCATTTACTTCTTTTGCTAAGTATGCACCTATCATACCTGGTGCTAGCCCTGGCTTATCTGCCATACTAAATGCTATATATCCACCTAATATTGGAATGAATAAAGCTAGACCTGCAGCACCAATTTGATTTAGTTTAGCTAACCATCCAGTTTCAGGAACAGCAGCTTGTCCACTTAATGTTACTGATAAAGCAAATAATATTCCCCCAGCAACTACAAATGGAATCATATATGATGTTGCTGTCATAAGATGTTTTTGTAAAAACTTTAAAATCCTCATTTTAATCTTCCTCCCCTATCTTTTCTTTTATAAGATTATAAACTGTTTGTTCATCTGCCCCTCTAATTTGATTTCTAAAACTCTCATGCATCAATAAACGTGCCAGTTTTGATAAAATCTTTAAATGAAGATTATTTTCATTATCTTTTGTTACTGATATTAAAAATATCAAGTCTACTTTTTCACCTTCTTCTGTCCATTCAATAGGAACATCAAACTTTCCAATTGTAATACAAGAATCTTTGACACCTATACTTTGACTATGAGGTAGACCTATACCATGCCCAATATATGTTGATAATGTTTCCTCTCTCTTTAAAACATCTTCTAAAAATTGATTTTTATCTCTTAAATACCCCTCTTTTGATACTACATCCACTAATGATGTAATAGCTTCTTCTTTTGAATCTGCTTTCATTTTGAATGAGCATTTTACATTGACTAATTTACTCATACAGTGACCTCCTCCTCATATTTATGAATTAAACCTTCTGCTTCTTCTTTTGTCCTTGCACTTTCTAACATACTAATAAAATTAGTCTTATAAACCATTTTAGTTAAATTAATTATTGCTGGAATTTGCTCTTTCTTATCTCTACTTGCTAAACAAAATATAACTTTAACCTTTTTATCACCAAAACTAATTGGCTCTTTACATATTAGTAAACTTATTGAACTTACTTTAACTAATGAACTGTCATTTCCATGCAATAAAGCAAACTCTTCATCTTTTACAGCATAGAAACCTACATTATTTAAAATATCTATAATATTCTCAGCATATTGTGTTGATACAAAATCACAATTAGCAAGTATATTTGAACTAATTTTAACAGCATCTTCCCACTTAACTTCTCTATCAATTATACTGATAGTATCAGCACCTATTAAATCACTTAATTTAAGCTGTCTAGATAATATTCTCTCATCACTATATCCAAGCTCCTGCCATATGATACTCAATACTCTTTTTTGAGCATCTTCTTCTAAGAAATCCAGCCTTTTTTTGATTGATATATAGTTAGTCAAGACATTCTTTCTTTTTATTCCTTTTTCTTCGAGTTTTAAATAATCGTTTTCCTGCAAAAATGGATTAATCTCAATAACTACTTTAGGCAAAGTTACAACTATCTTTGATGTTGTTATAATAAAATCGATATTTTCCCATTCCTTATAATCTTGTAATTTATATGCTGGAATACTATCCACTATATTTATTTGATAATCATTTATTAGAGTGTCTTTTAACATAGCAATTACACCATATCCAAATCCACAAACTAATAATATGTTTTTATAATTGTTTCTCTCATTTCTTTGTACACTTCCTAAAAAGTGTATTGCTAAAAGTATTATTTCATTTTCATTTTTTATTTGATTTAACATCCTATTTTTTTGTACAGAAACCTTAGTAGCTTCAAGTACATATTGATACTTATCTGGTATTACATGAAATAGTTCTTCATAAATCTGTATGTTTTGCTTGATTCTTTCTATTAATGGGGCAATATGATTAAGCAATCCTTTATAAAGAATCATATCTTCTTTAAAATCAACACTCAATATTTCTGACATATTGTAAATTAAATCTTGAACTATTATTTCTGTACTAATCAAATCCATATCTTCATTTAAACTTGCATATTTATTTGTAAAAAACACAAAACTTTTTAACAATAAAATTTGTTCTTTAGTCAATTTCTTTTGAATGATTTGTTCAAATTCTTGGTCAAATTTATTTTCAAAATATGGTTCACTTAATGAGGAAGATTCCAAAGGATGTTTTTCATCTGAATGTATGTACCATGTAAAAAGAAAAATATTTGAAACATACCATGTGAAAGATTCATCATTTAAAATCCAATCCATTTTGGAAAGTAAATCTATTGACCAATTATATATATTATTCAAGGAAATCCCCTTGAATATTTGTTCAATAATTTTCACTAAGTACTGCTCAAACACACTTAAATCAGACTTTTCTTTACCAAATAGGTAAGAATATAATTTTAATATACTTAGTCTTTGTTTATATATAGTGTTTTCATCTCCACTTATTTTGAAAGTCTTATCATATGTAATAGTTATTTGGTTTCTTTCTAATTCACTTGATAGAACATTAAGGTCGTTTTTAATTGAACTTCTAGAAACCTGGAATTCTTTGCTCAACTTTTCTAAATTTAGCTTATCTATTTTAAACATTGATATAATCTTCATAATAGATACTCTCTCAGTTAAAGAAAATACATATTCATTATTATCTATATATACTACTTGGAAATTCTTAGGAATAATTAGTACACCTTTATTTATTTTTTGTATTAATGGTTTATTTAATGACTGTAAAACTATATTTAAATTATTTATGTCATATCTAACTTTTCTTTCTTCTATACTTAATTGTTGGCTAATTTCCTTATAACTTGTCTTCTCTTTTCCTTTTAGAAAATTCATAATGAGTAACATTCTTCCACTTATCATATTTTCCCTCCTTTCAAAATAATTAGAGTTATTAATACTGCAAATTTTATGTTATTCTGTATATTTAAGTTTTTTTATGTCTAAAAATAGTAACTATCTTTCTATATTCAGAATAATACAATAAAGCTTTAACTACAACTTACAATATTTGAAAATTGTTTTTACAAAATCTGTAGACATATTTTTATTAAAAAATATAATATTTATATTTAAAACTTTATATCACCTACTAATTACAATATATTTTAACATTACATAGTATTTTCAACGCTTTACTAATAACTGCTACATATCTTTAACTATATGGGTAACAACAAAATAGTTAAAAGTTTTACTTAAAAGTAAAACTATATCTGTAGATTTAAACATACAAATAAAAAAAGCAAGCTATATATTTAAATTATATAACTTGCCTAAATATTTAATTTTATAAACCTAATCATTAGGTATTGTTAAATTTTTTACTTTATCACCATTATATGCGAATTCTTCAAATTCATGTATTGATAATGGTTTAGAAAAAACATAACCTTGAATATAATCACATCCAATACTTTTTAAGAAATATACTTGTTCAACTTCTTCAATACCTTCAGCAATTACTTTCATACCAAGTCTCCTGCTAAGTTCAATAATAGATTCCACAACAACTTTACCACGTTCTATATTATTTTTACTAACAAAAAATGAACGATCTAATTTAATTATATCGACTTTAAACTCCTTTAATATCCCTAATGATGAATATCCAAATCCAAAATCATCTATAGAACATTTAAAGCCTTTACTGTGGATATCATCTATTACACAAATTGCTTCTGGATTTTCTAAAAAAATAGATTCTGTAAGTTCTAAGTCTATTAAAGATGTAGGTACATTATATTTAATACATATCATCTCATATTTTTCTAAGAATGATTTATCCTTTAAATGTTGTCTTGATACATTAACAGAAATTATTAATAACTCCTTACATTCTTTTATCCATTTAGAAATCAATTTACATGTTTCTTCAAGAACATATAGGTCTAACTCACATATAAATCCACTTTTTTCAAAAATGGGAACAAAATCACTAGGATAAATCATCCCCTTCTCTGGGCTATTCCAACGAACAAGAGATTCTGCACCACTAACCTTTCCAGTTTTTATATCAATCTTTGGTTGTAAGCATATAAAAAATTCTTTATCATCAAGAGCTTTTTCCATTAAATTTGACAATTCCTTTTCAAATATCAATCGTTTTTTTTCTATATCACTATAAAAATTAAAATCACTTTTATGTGCTTTATTAAAACTTTTTCTTGCTGTATTCACATGGTCTTGTATTGTAATTAAATCTTCGTCATGATTTTCAATTGCGTAAATACCTACTGATATTCTTAAAAAGTATGGGTTTTCTTTTCCTTTGTTAAAATAATTAATCTCATCTTCTATTTTATACAGTAATTCTAAAACTTCTAATACTGGTCTATTCTTCATAAATAGATAGAACAGGTCTGCATCATGCCGACATACAAACTCCTCATCATTAGCAATATTTTTTTCTAAAACATTATAAATATATTTAAGTGTATTATTTCCTTTTTCACTACCAAAACAGTCATTTATTAGCTTAAAATCCTTTATATTTATTGCTATCATCATATAAGTATTATCAGGAGATTTTGAAATTAAAGGTTTTATTAACATACTAAATTTTGTTGAATTAATACCATTTGTTATATTATCTAAATAAGCAATATCTTCAATTTGTTTTATGTATTTTCTTCTAATAGTATATAAAATCCATGTTATAATTCCAATAATAAAAATAATTATAAAGGTCATTATTATTGTAAAAATGTTTAATTTATTCAATTCACCTAAAACAGCTTCTTCAGGCACTATAAGAATGAAATACCAATCATTTAAATCTTTTGTTACTGGATGATACGTTAGCAGACACTTTACATTTTTTGACGAAGTTATTGTAATTTCTCCTGATTCTTCATTCTTAAAGTCATCCATTATTTTGGGAACCCAATGCTCATTTGTAGCACCTTTATATTTATGACTAAGGTCCTTTATCAACTCACTATTTTTACCTATAAAGAGAGGTTTCCCCTTAGTATTAACAATTTCAATAGTTCCTTCTCCGTTAAAACTGTCAATACTAAGAATATTATTCACACTTTCTTTTTGAGAAACACCTACTAAAATACTAGATACCTCATGTTTATAATCAAATATAGGTACACTGTAGAGTACAACATCTATTGACTCTATAAGTTCTGTGTATTCCTTTCCCTCTATCCCCTTTTTATATGAAATAGTATTCTTTAAATCCGCTTCTTTTCCACTTAAAAACTTTGTTTTACCTTTTAAATCTATTATTCCAATATCAGAATATTTATAACTAGTTTTTCTTTTTGCTAAGTAATCATATCGACTATCACCTTCATATTGTTTAATAAAATCTGCCATTAGCCTTAAATCAGATAAAATAAACTTAATTTGATTATCAACATTTGTTACAACTTGTGTAGATACATCATTTAGATAGTTTTTAGTTTGCTTATTAGATATGTTGTACAGTTTTACAGTAGTAAAAACAGTAATTACAAGAATTGAAATAATAAGTGCACATAAAACCACAGACAAAACCATATTGTTTTTTTCGTACCTTGATAATTTCATTTTTTGTCCTCCAAACTATAAGTCCATTTTTAGCATAAATACTAACTCTACAAATTTCATTACCAAAAAACTATTCACACTATATTATAATATTCTACTTATCAATATTCAACAAAACTCCTTTATATTTCAATAATAATTCATTAATAAGCATTTTATTGATTTTATTTATGTAATATTTTTCCTTAAACTTCTGTAGAATATTGTTTAAAAACAAATTCCATAATCTAAGTTTATGTTTCTATTTATTCAAGACTAACAAATTCTATATACTTATATCAAAAAAGCTATCCTATATTTTAAGATAGCTTTTTATTTTAATGAGACACTTAATATCTCTAATATCTCATAACTAAATATATTATTAAACCTTCACTTATTTTCTTTAATAACACAACAAGGATTCCCATAAGCTATAGTATTAGATGGAATTGACTTTGTTACAACACTACCTGCACCAATAGTTACATTGTCTCCTATTGTTACTCCTGGTAAAATAATACTCCCTCCACCAATCCAAACATCATTACCAATTTTCACTGGTGCAGTTATAGTTTTGCAAAAACTAAATCCATCATCAGTTCTTTCCTCAAATCTATCTTTAGCATTAGTTGGATGAAATGCTGTATATATTTGTACATTAGGAGCAATCAATGCATTGTCACCTATTATGATTTCATTATCATCTAAAAATGTACAATTCATATTTACTTCGCAATTATTACCAAAATAAATATTATTTCCATAATCAACATAAAAAGGTGCAGTAATCCATATATTTTTTCCCTTTCCACCTAAGAGTTCTGTTAAGATACGTTCCTTGTTAATACTATCATCTGATTTCAAACTATTATACTCTTTTGTTAAATCCTTGGCTTTGTGCCATTGACATAATAATTCCTTATCTCCACAGTCATACAATTCTCCTGCCAACATCTTTTCACGTTCTGTCATCCCAACCTCCTAAAATATATTAGTATATTAACTAAAAATAATATTTGTTATTAATATTGTTCCATATTTATATTGTAATATAAAAAATTAAATACTCAATGAAACTATCTTATTGAATATTTAATTTACTTACATCTTGCAAATACAAAGTTAGTATATAATTATAGGTTCTACTTAAATTAAATCTAGACTATAGATATTTTCATTATTCATTGAATCAAAAATGCTAAATTTAAAATCTACTTTTTTCAATAAATTATTTGAAGCCAGATTATCTGATAAAGCACTTGCTAATACTTGTATACATTTTTGTTTTGTTTTATCCAATCCAATATCCCCCTTATTGCCTCTTGTTAATATCCTTGCCTTGCATAATTTGGAGAGATTATACAACAAATATAACACAAACTATCTTTCTGTTACAATTCATAATTACATTATTTATTTAAGTATTTTTAAATATTTGATATTAGAATTAAGAATTATTTATTATCTTCGGTCTTCAAAAGCTTTTTGTATCTAAAATATCGACGATAGTAAAACAATAGTTTATCATAATGTACAAATACTATTCTTTGCTCTACTACCTTTGTAAAAGTATCAAGATTCTAATCTAAAATTAAAAGCTGGTTTTTTAATTATTCTGAAAATAACTTTTATTATATGAATTTCATTCTAAACACTGATTTATTATTAATATTTATAATACAACTAAAAAATAAATGACTTTAATATGTAACTGTGATAAAATATGACCAATAAATAAGTTATAATTTGATTATTATAATATTTTATATATGAAAGAGAGGAAAAGTAAATGAGTTGGCAACATATAAAAATACCAAACGGAAATACAGTGATTTTTTGTAATGCATTCATTACTGGAAAATCATCTATGAATATTATTGTTACACATACTCCTATCATAACTACGCTTGATTTACAGTTAGCATACGAACCTCTTTCCCAATATGATGTAAATGTCTTTGCATTTGATTTTTCAGGAACAGGTAAAAGTGGTGGTAATGAGAAAGATTTTTCACGTAATTCAATTGTAAAAGACTTAGACTCTGTCATTGCATATATAGAAAAGAATTATTCTTCCAACATACATCTATACGGAAATGCAGGTATTGGTGGCATGTTTGCACAGTATTATGCATGTACAAGCAATAAGTTAAAAAGTTTTGCCCAGTTTGCCTGTGTTGATTATAAAAATACGTCAGGAGTAGGTTATCCTTATCCCACTGTTAAATTACTAAACTTTTTCCTCAAACTCCTTCCTAATTTTCATGTAACAGTAAAACCACCTAAATATGAAGGTTATAATGAAGCCCATGACAATGCATTTTACAAAATGATTGAGCAAAATAACCCTAATGTTTGGAAAAATAGCACAAAGGTAATGAATACAATGTTAGAATGTTTTGTCGCACAAGACAGTGTAATAAAGAATGGAGTTAACATTCCAACACTTGTTTTTAAAACGCTTTATGACAGATATTTCAAACCTAAGTATTTTGATAGCTATTATAATTCGTTGAGCTGTAAAAAGAAGCTTGTTGAAATTGATGATGTTCATAATAGCTACTATTTAAATAGTGAAAAATTTTGTCAGACAGTATATGAGTGGTTTATAGAAAATCAATAGAATACAACAAAAATACTAAACATAAAATTAAAGTTTAATGATTAATATATAATAGTAAGGGGTATATGTCATTACGACATATACCTTTTAAAATGCATATGATAAAAACAATTTACGATGATGTATTCTACTTGTTCTGAGCTTGAATCCTGTAAAACTAAAAATTATTACTTGACAGAATCACTGTAATTCTTTTTTTATTTAACTTATCAAAATAGATAGAGATTATAGCAAGTGTCACAAAAATAGTAACTTTCGTAATCAATTCAGGAATTGGAATATAAATGCCTGCTCGTAGCTGTACAAGAGTTTGTATTGGAAGCATTACCCCAATAACTTTTAATGTTACTAATATCATTCTATATAAGACTAATGAAATATAGCTTTTCTTTTTTATTAATAGATAGATAACAATAAAAACTAAGGGGCTAATAATACCCATATCAAGCACATAAGTAATTTCTGTAGTATACATTTCTATGCTCTCAAGTGTACTACCTGTAAATAATGAATGTAATACATCTGGTAACCATGCAATAATATTTGAAGCACCTGCCAATATCAAAAATACTAATTCTATCTTTCTTAAATAGAAAGAACAGTTGTAGCAAAATGATATTCCATAAAGCTCTAGCAGTAAAGTAAATAGGGTGAAAAATGAAATTGAAGTTAACAAAATATATACTAGTTGTAATTGATTATGTGCAACTCCAAATGAAATACTAAAAGCATAATACAAAATGATGCCTAGAATTGTTAGAAAATTTGTTTTTTGTTCTACTGTATCTATATCACGAAATATGTATGAACCAATGACTGGAACGATAATTAAAATCATTGTTAAGTCTGAACCTATCAATATAGGTGCCTTGAAATATGAGTCATATTGATAAATACCTGTACCATACATCTCAATAACCTGCCCATATAGGTTTATTGCTTCATATTTATTATCTATAGAAAATGAAAATATTCCACAAACTGTAATGATTAGCAATAATATGAATATAATGGTTGCTGAAATATTTAGCCAGGTCATTTGTTTTTTCTTTATCATTTAATTTCCTCCCTAAGGTAAAGTGTTTAAAGACTCTAAATGTTATCAGTTAGTATAACTGAAAAATCTTTTGTATAAATCCATAGTAATAAGTTACCATTTACACTATAGCAACTTATTACTATAATATAAATAGTAGATTTCACATGAAAGGAGTATCTTATGCAAATTAAAAACATGATTAGAAATTTTAGTGGTGAAAGAAATAATGAAGTTCGTGGTATTTTTGCAAGCATATTTATTTTACAAAACCGATTACAAACTATTTTTGATAAAGCAGATGAACATCTTACTTTAAAACAATTTATGCTTCTTACAATGGTAAAGCATGCTGATGAAAAAACTACTTTTACTTATCTTGGGAAACTCTTAGGGTCTTCACGTCAAAATATAAAAAAACTAGCTGTTTCTCTTGAAAACAAAGGTTTTATAACTATTGAACATGAACCCAATAATAAAAGAAATACTTCTATTGTGCTAACAAAAAAAGCAGATGAATATTCACAAAAAGTACAGGAACTCCATACTGAGAAATTAAACAATATATTTCAGGATTATTCAAATGAAGAAATCAGCCTGTTTTATCAAATGATTACAAAACTATATACAGGAGTTGAAAGAGAAGAAAAATACTATGAGTAAAATAATTATTTATAGCACAAAATTTAACTCAACTAATATGTATTATGACTTTGAATTTTATGCATTCCATTGAAAACATAAATATAGTCCAAAAGAATAGTTACACAGCACGATATGTATTAAAACAAGTAAAAAATAGACCGAAAAAGAGCTAGAAATACCCTATTTAAAGGCTTTCTAGCTCATTATTAATTATTCCCATTCTATTGTTCCAGGTGGTTTAGAAGTTATATCATAAACTACTCTATTTACTCCATCAACTTCATTAATTATTCTATTAGAAATTTTTTCTAACACATCATAAGGCATCTTATACCAGTCAGAAGTCATTCCATCAGAAGAAGTAACTGCTCTTAAACCAACTAAATAAGCATATGTTCTTTCATCTCCCATAACTCCAACAGTCTTAACATCTGGTAATGTTGCAAAAGCTTGCCATATTTCTCTATATAAACCAGCTTTTCTAAGCTCGTCCATATAAACAGCATCTGCTTCTCTTAATATATCACATTTTTCTTTAGTTACATCACCTATAACTCTTATTCCAAGACCTGGCCCTGGGAAAGGATGTCTAAATATTAATCCTTCTTCTATACCAAGTTCTAATCCTATTTTTCTAACTTCATCCTTAAATAGTTCTCTTAATGGCTCAACTATTTCTTGGAAATCTACATCTTCAGGAATTCCACCAACATTATGGTGAGATTTTATAGTAGCAGCACCATTCCCATGTCCACTTTCTATAACATCTGGATAAATTGTTCCTTGAACTAAGAAATCCATTTTTCCTAATTTATTTGATTCTTCTTCAAATACTCTTATAAATTCTTCACCAATTATCTTTCTCTTAGCTTCTGGCTCAGAAATTCCTTTTAGTTTAGATAAGAATCTATCTTCTGCATTAACTCTTATTAAATTTATATCGAATTTCTCTCTAAATATTCTTTCTACATCGTCACCTTCATTTTTTCTAAGTAAACCATGGTCAACAAATATACAAGTCAAGTTATCTCCAATTGCTCTATGAATAAGAACTGCAGCAACAGAAGAGTCAACGCCTCCACTTAAAGCACATAAGGCCTTTTTGTCACCTATTTTTTCTTTTAATTCTTTTATTTTATCTTCTATGAATGAATCTGTAGTCCAGTCACCTTTTACTTCACATACATTGTATAAGAAATTTTTAAGTATCTTATCTCCCTCTAAACAATGTTCTACTTCTGGATGGAATTGAACTCCATATAGTTTTTGTTCTACATTTTCCATAGCCGCTACTGGACAATCTTTAGTATTTGCAACTATAGTAAATCCTTCTGGAGCCTTTTCTATTAAATCAGTATGACTCATCCAAACACTATTTGTAGTAATCCCTTCAAATAATGATGATTTTCCATAAGTTATAGATGTTTTTCCATATTCTTTTTCTTGTTTATTGCCTTTTCTTACAACTCCACCTAATACATGAGACATTATTTGAACTCCATAACATATACCAAGTATTGGTACTCCTAGTTCAAATATTTCTTTTGATATTGTTGGAGAATCTTCTAAGTATGCACTATTTGGCCCACCTGTAAATATTATCCCTTTAGGATTTTTTGCTTTTATTCTTTCTATGCTTGCAGTACATGGAAGTATTTCACAATATACGTTGTTTTCTCTAACTCTTCTAGCTATTAACTGATTATATTGACCTCCAAAATCTATTACAAGTACTAATTCATGTTTCATAAATTTCCATCTCTCCTTGTATAATATAGTTTTTATATATATTTATTTTAACACAATACAGTCTAAATTATATTAAATCTTTTTACACAAAAAACCTGTATAGTAACTTCCATAATTTCTAGCAAAAGTGAAATTACTATACAGGCTTCCAAAATGCCCCTTATCTTATAGCCAACATATAGGGAGTATAACTCAGCCTACACATTTACTTAACTAGGTCTTTTGGTATAATAATTTCACTCATAGTCAAGATATTTACGGTATCTTGGTAGAGACTCTCAGACCATATCTCTGAGCATATACGAGTGAGTTTATATTTTATATATTTTTTTCTGTTTGCTTTTATTTATTAAAGCTGAGTATTAATTTATCAAAATTTATTACTTATGTCAATAAGTTTTCACTAAATTCTTCTTTTATTCTAAAATTTATATCAGCAAACACTTTTTTTATAGGAATATCTTCATTTTTTGCTATAGTTTTACATTCATCATATTCTGGAGTAGCTTTAACTAATTTATCTTTGTAATACCCTAGTTTTATTGTAACTAATCCATATTTTGTGTCTAATTTTACAAACTTTCTATCTAAAATTTCTCTGTTGTAAGCATTATATCGTACTCCAAAAGTGCTAGTTTCTAAAAGCAATATTTCAATAAATTTTTCTAAATCTACTTTATTACATAAAATCGATATTTTTGTTGCAGGTCTATTCTTTTTCATATAAATGCTTTCTGTATAAATATCTAACGCTTTCTCGTCTAATATTTTTTCATACAAATAAGAATATACTTCTGAAGACATATCATCGATATTTGCACTAATTTCATAAATTAATTCTTCTTTTTTTTTTCTCCTAATACTGCTCTTAACATATTAGGTACTTCAAATTTCTTATGACCTATTCCATATCCAATTTTTATTGGAGAAAACTCAAAATCCTCTACAAATTCATCACACAGAACTTTTATTATTGCAGCTCCTGTTGGAGTCGTACATTCTCCTTTTACATTATTTAATTTGATTGGTACACCTTTTAATATTTCCATAGTTGCAGGTGCAGGTACAGGCATGACTCCATGGTCACATTTTACAAATCCTGAACCAACAGATACTGTACTAGAATAAATCTTATCTATACAAAGTAAATCAACTAATATAGATGCTCCTACGATATCTACAATTGAATCTATAGCTCCTACCTCATGGAAGTGTATCTTATCTATTGTAGTTCCATGAACCTTTGCTTCTGCTTCTCCAATTACCATAAATATTTTTTTAGCATTAGCTTTTACATTTTCATTTAAATCACTTTCATCTATAATTTCAAATATATCCACTAAATTCCTGTGCATATGTGTTTCTTTCGTAATTACTTTTACTGTTATACCTGATATTCCACTTTCATTTTTTGAGCTTATATTTATATTAAATTCATCGCTCATTTTTAGTTTATGAATTTCCTCCAAAAAAATTTCCTCAGGTACACCTAAATTTAATAAGCTTGCAAGGGTCATATCCCCTGATATACCACTTACTATATCAAAATAAAGTATTTTTTCACTCATATATTTCTCCTCAGTTTTAATAATGAAAAATCTAATAAACATTAGATTAACATCGTATAATTTTTGTTTAATTTATATCAATATACCTATTATAATTTATTTATCATAGCTGCCAAATATCCTGCTCCAAAACCATTATCAATATTTACAACAGATATTCCAGATGCACAACTATTTAACATAGCCAATAATGCTGCTAATCCTCCAAAATTGGCTCCATATCCAACAGATGTTGGTACAGCTATTACTGGAACATCAACTAGACCTCCAATTACACTTGCAAGTGCACCTTCCATTCCTGCAACAGCTACTACTACTCTAGCACTATCTATTTTGTGTCTCTTATTTAAAAGTCTATGTATACCAGCCACTCCAACATCATATATTCTATCAACATCATTACCTAAAAATTTAGCTGTATAATATGCTTCATCTGCTACTGGTATATCAGAAGTTCCTCCTGTTGCAATTACAATTTTGCCTTTTCCAATATTCTCTATAGCATGATTTTGAATTTTAAGAATTTTAGATAATTCTTCGTATTCAGCATGACTATAAATTTCTTTAACTTTTAAAAATGTTTCTTTTCTACATCTTGTCCCCAATATATTAGAACCTTTTTGATTCATTTTATCAATAATTCCTAAAATATGTTCATCACTTTTACCTTCACAATAAATTACTTCTGGATATCCATTTCTTAATTCTCTATGATGGTCTATATTGGCATATCCAAGGTCTTCATAGGGTAAATCTTTTAATTGTTCTAATGCAACATCTATATCAATGTTTTCATTTTTAACCTGTTCAAGCAATTTTCTTAAGTCCATATTATCGCATCCTTTTAAACTTTGATTTATTCTCTATCAACAATTATACCTTAATTAATATATATCTAACATCATAACCTAAAAAATAACAATACAACTTCAAAGATATTATTATAATCCAGATACTAATTATCCAAATATATATATTAAAATTGTAAATGCACAAAAAAATTAAATATATACAAAAGAACTATTTCAACTTAGATACTAAAATCTAAGTCAAAATAGTTCTCTATCTTAAAATTTATATTTTTAAATATTTTAAGATTACATCATTCCTGGCATACCGCCACCCATTCCTGGCATTCCTACATCTTCTTTTTCAGGAAGGTCAGCAACAGCAGCTTCAGTAGTTAAGAAAGTACTTGCTATTGATGCAGCATTTTGTAAAGCACTTCTACTAACTTTAGTTGGGTCAACTATACCAGCTTCTATCATATTTACATATTTTTCATTTAAAGCATCAAATCCAGTTTCTGCTTCAGCGTTAACAACATTTTGTACAATTACAGCACCTTCAAGACCAGCATTTATAGCTATTTGTCTTAATGGTTCTTCTAATGCTTTTTTAACTATTTGAGCACCTAGTTTAACTTCTCCAGTTAAACTCTCAACTAGTGTTCCTATTGCTGGTATAACACTAACAAAAGCAGTTCCTCCACCAGCTACTATTCCTTCTTCTACAGCAGCTCTAGTTGCATTAAGAGCATCTTCTATTCTTAATTTTCTTTCTTTTAACTCAACCTCTGTAGCAGCACCAACTTTTACAACAGCTACTCCACCAGCAAGTTTAGCTAATCTTTCCATTAATTTTTCTCTATCAAAATCTGAAGTAGTTTGCTCTACTTGATGTTTGATTTGATTTACTCTATCTTCTATAGCTTTTTTATCTCCAGAACCATCTACTATTGTAGTGTTTTCTTTAGTTACTTTAACAGATGAAGCTCTACCTAACATAGATAAATCAGCTTCTTTTAAATCATATCCTAATTCTTCTGATATTACTTGACCACCTGTAAGTATAGCTATATCTTGAAGCATTTCTTTTCTTCTATCTCCAAATCCTGGAGCTTTAACTGCTACTACATCAAATGTTCCTCTTAATTTATTAACAACTAATGTAGATAATGCTTCACCTTCTACATCTTCAGCAATTATTAGTAGCTTTTTACCTTGTTGAACTATTTGTTCAAGAACTGGTAATAGCTCTTGTATGTTAGATATTTTTTTATCAGTAATTAATATATATGGGTCATTTAAAACTGCTTCCATCTTGTCTACATCTGTAACCATATATGCAGAAACAAATCCTCTGTCAAATTGCATACCTTCAACAGCATCCAATTCAGTATTCATAGTTTGAGATTCTTCAACAGTTATAACTCCATCTTTACCTACTATTTCCATAGCTTCTGCTATTAATTTTCCAACTTCTTCATCACCAGCAGATATAGAAGCAACTTGAGATATAGCTTCCTGTGTTTCTACTATTCTTGATTGATTTTTTAATTCTTCTACTGCTACTGTTACTGCTTTTTGTATTCCTTTTCTTAAAAGTATTGGGTTAGCACCTGCTGTTACATTTTTTAAACCTTCTCTGATTATAGCTTGTGCTAAAACTGTAGCAGTTGTAGTACCATCTCCAGCTACATCATTAGTTTTAGTTGCTACTTCTTTAACTAACTGAGCACCCATATTTTCAAATCTATCTTCTAATTCTATTTCTTTTGCTATAGTTACACCATCATTAGTTATAAGTGGAGAACCAAATTTTTTATCTAATATAACATTTCTTCCTTTAGGTCCTAATGTTACTTTTACTGTATCTGCTAATTTATTTACACCAGCTTCTAAAGCTCTTCTTGTTTCCTCTGAAAATTTAATTTCTTTAGCCATTTTAAACCCCTCCTAATAAATTTATTCTATATTTATTCAATAACAGCTAATACATCACTTTGTCTTAGTATTGTATACTCTTGTCCTTCTATTTTAACTTCTGTTCCAGAATATTTTTGGAATATAACCTTGTCTCCAACTGCTAATTCCATTTTTACTTCTTTTCCTTCAACTATTCCACCTGGTCCAACTTCTACAACTTCAGCTATTTGAGGTTGCTCTTTAGCTGCTCCTGGTAAAACTATTCCACTTGCAGTTTTTTCTTCTGCTTCCACTTTTTTAATTACTACTCTGTCAGCTAATGGTCTTATTTTCATTATTCACGCCTCCTAAAATATTAAGTATAGACTAGTTTGCCTATGTTTTTAGTTATTTTTAAATTAATACTACTTTTATATGTAGATTTATATATATACTTTTTATTTATTATCACTCTATCTACTAGAGTGCTAACAACTATTATAATATACCAATCACACATAATTTTCAATACCTTTTTTAATAATTTTTTATAATATTGGTGAAAACAATCTGGCTACAGATTCTTTAATTTTTTGTACAATATTTCTGTTCTTGAATACCTCCAAATTAAGTTCTTCACAATGACTTAAATCTTCAAAGAAATCATCTGTCATTACTTTAATAACATCTTCATCATAAATAAAAGCATTTACTTCAAAATTAAGCATGAAACTTCTTAGGTCCATATTTGCTGTACCTGCAGAAGCAATTTTATCATCTATTATTACGACTTTGGAATGTATAAATCCTTTTTTATACAAATAAACTTTACCACCTGCTCTTAATATTTCTTCAAAATATGAATAAGATGCTATATTAACTATTTTGTGGTCTGCAATTTTAGGAAATATTATTCTTACATCTACACCACTAAGCGCAGCACTTTTTATAGCTTTCAGCAGACTCTCATCTGGAATAAAATATGGAGTCTCTATATAAACACTTTGTTTAGCTTGACATATAGCAGAAAAATAAGCATAATGAATGTCTTCCCAATCACTATCTGGTCCACTAGCTACAACTTGTATCATACTCTCACCTACATTTCCGACACTTGGAAAGTAATTTTTAGTAACTAAAACCTCTTTTGTTGTATAGTACCAATCAATCAAAAATGTCATTTGAAGCATATATACAGAAATTCCTTTAATTCTAATATGAGTATCTCTCCAATACCCAAACTTCTCATTTTTTCCTAAATATTCATCTCCTATATTTATTCCACCTGTATATCCAATTATTCCATCAATAACAACAATTTTTCTATGATTCCTATAGTTTAACTTTCCTCCTATTATAGGGAATTTTGTAGGTAAAAAAGCTGCTATTTCTATACCTACTTCTCTCATTTCTCGGAAAAATTTTCTATTAAACCAAAATCTCCAACACCCTACATCATCATATAAAATTCTTATTTTAATACCTTCCTTAGCTTTTTTTATAAGCTCTTCTTTTAACACCCTACCTATTTCACTGTCTTTGATTATAAAGTACTCTAAATGAATATGGTCTTTAGCTTCTCTTATATCTTCTATAAGTCTCTTGAATTTTTCATTTCCATCTACAAAAACATCTACTTTATTGTTCTTAGTAAATGGAAACATCCCAGTCTTTAGTAGCATACTTATGACTCTTTTTCTATAGCTACCATCTTCCTCATCTCTTAAAAGCTTATTTTGCCTTATAGATTCTTTTTCTAGTTCAACAATTTCTGTTATCTTTTCTAATGTATCAAAAAGTTTCTTTTCTTTTATATTATTAGCTAGTTTTTGAGTTTTAAATAATTTTCGTTTTCTAATATTTCTACCCGAAATAGCATATATAATTAACCCTATCCCAGGAAATATGATAAACATCAATAACCAAGACATGGTTTTTGCAGGATCTCTATTTTCAAGTAATATAATTACAGAAATTATGGCTCCAGCTAGATATGATATAATTAAATAGAACAGAAATATTGTGCCTATCACTCCCATAATTCCTTCCCCCTTAAGTCTATTTTCCTATACCCAACTCTCTTGCATAGTAAAATAGATATTGTTGTGCAAACCCAGACATTTCTCCAAATTTATCAATCCCATAAGTTCTCATTTTAGGTAAACTCATATCTTCATTTATGTAGAACTCTTGCATAACTCTCTTAACCCACACATCAACTGGAAAAGAATCATATTTTTGCATACCAAATAACGCAATACAATCACATACCTTTGGACCTACTCCATTAAATTTTAAAAGCTCTTTTCTACAATCATCTGTACTTAAATTTACATATTCAGATACCTTATCATTATTTTCTATAACTGCCTGTGTAGTACTCTTTATGTACTTGTCTCTAAAACCTGTTTGACATGCTCTTATTTCCTCTTGTGAGGCTTTATTTAACTCTTCTGGTGTTGGAAATGCATAGTATTCTTTACCTTCATACTCACCTATGTATTTACCAAAACTTTTTGATAAGTTTTCTATAGCTCTTTGTATCATAGGAATTCTATTATTAGAAGAAATTATGAATGATATAAGCATTTCCCATCCATCTTGTCTCAAAATTCTTATTCCCCATCCAAATTCAGTAGCTTTATTTAAATATTCATCCATACTTTTTAGATTGTTTTTTATTTCTGTATAATCAGTCCCTAAATCAAAGTAATTATACCAAATGCTATTAAACTCCTCTAAATTTGTATTATTTAAATATACTTTATCATCTTCTTTTTTTACATTTAATATTCTACCTTTTGCAACTCCTGTGTATGAGCCATCTTCTTGTTTATGCCATCTAAAACATTGACCACACTCAAATATATGTTTTGGATCAAAATCTGTTACTCCTTCTAGTATAACTACATTATTCTTTTCATAAACATTCATATAAAAAATCTCCTTAATATTTATATTTTTATTTTATTTATCTACTTAAATACTTAACTGTGATATGTGCATTTTTCTTATTTTAACACAAAGATAAGTAATTTCAAAATTTATAATGTTATTATTATGTAAAATAATATTTTACTTTAAATTTTCACTATAAATAAAAAATGAACTCCAATAAGCTTATACCCATCTACACTTATTAGAATTCATTTTTTATTTATATTATCAGTTATTAATAACATATTATTTTGATTAAGTAAATTGATATTATAATCAATACTTCTATTCTATATAAATATTTTTATCAAAACTATCGCTGATATAACTTGTATTGTTCCTACAAATAGACCATATAAAGAAACTGCTTTACCTTGTCTTACTAAGTCTTTTACATTAACTTTTAATCCAATTGCTGCTAGTGCTATTATTTCAAATTTATTACTTATTTCTTTGCACAATACAGATACTTCTTTTGGTATAATATTAATTGAAAAAAGTGCACAAGTTATGAAAAAACCAATTACATACCATGGTATATTTATTTTTTTCTTTTTTATTTCATCTTTTTCTTCTTCAATAATTTCACTGTTAGACTTATTTTTCAAATGTCCAAATACTAAAACAACTACAACTAAGAATATTACTCTCACTATTTTGAAAATAGTTGCTAAATCCTTTACATTTTCCCCAACTATAGCTCCACTTGCCACAACTTGACCAATTGATTGTAATGTTCCACCTATCATTGCTGATGTTTTTACAAGCTCATGACTATATAAGAATTGAGATATTATTGGAAGTAAAAACATAAGAAATATACCAGTAACATTGACAATAGTTATTGCTATTCCTTTTTCTTTGTCTGTAGCATTAACTACTGGAACTGTTGCTGCTATAGCAGAAGAACCACATACTGCATTCCCACTTGCCATAAGAAATCTAAAGTTTTCACCAAAACCTAGCTTTTTACCTATATAAAGTGCTGATACTATTGTTATTGTCATTTGTAATATTATAAACAATATACCTGAAATTTTTAAATCTATTAGAGTAGATATACTAAGGGTTGCTCCTAATAATACTATTGAATATGATAGCAAATCTGTTTCTGAAAATTTATAGCCCCTTTGAAAGACTTTCTGATTTAAAAATAAATTTCCTACAAACATACCTAAAAATATAGAAATTGATGCTGCTCCTACTTTAGGTATTAATGTTGAAATAAATATACTAATATAACCTACTAATACAGATACAACCAACCCAGGTAATATTTCTTTTATATTCTTTAATGTAAAACTGCTTTTATTCTTTAACATAATATACCTACCTTCTAATTAATATAGTTTTCTTTACAATAATAGTATATAATTGTAATAACCATAAGTAAAATAAATATATAATATCGTAATGATTAATAATTTTAATGATTAATGTATATATTACAATTATCTGTAAGTAACTGATAAAAAATACAAAATTTTTATTATGCAAAGGAGATGTAAAAAATTGTTTGAAGAATTAAAAACATTTGTTGCTGTTGTTGAATATAAAAACTTCACCAAAGCTGGTGAATACCTAAATTTATCACAACCAAGTGTAAGTAAACATATTAAAAACTTAGAAAATTACTTTAAGGTTGTACTTATAAATAGATCTATTAAACAGAAAACTATTTTTATTACAGAAAGTGGACAAATATTATATAAAAGAGCCAAGGAAATACTAAATCTTTTAAGTGTTACATATCACGATGTAAATCAGGTTTCAGATGCTATAACTGGGCGTTTAAAGATTGGCGCAAGTTTAACTATTGGAGAATATATTCTTCCTAATTTTCTTGCACTATTTTCTCAAAAGTATCCTGATATAGATGTAGAAATTTTCATAGAAAATACATCCATTGTATCTTCTCATGTTAAGGATTATATTTTAGATATTGGACTTATTGAAGGGACTTGTTCTTCTCCCTCATTTATGCAAGAATATTTTTTTGAAGATAAGATGGTTTTAGCACTTCCGTATAATAGCCCTTTATTAAAAGATTTTAGTTTTGATAAGCTTCAAAATCAAAAATGGATAGTTAGAGAAGACGGTTCTGGAACTAGAGATTATTTAGATATGTTTTTAAGCATTAAGGAAATTATTCCAAAAAGTATGATGGTCTTTGAAAGTAATTATGCTGTCAAAGAATCAGTTAGAAATAATTTAGGAATTACAATAGTATCTAATCTCGTAACAAGCTTACCTGTTTTAAACAACGAACTGTCTGTCATAGAACTTGGAAGCAACTATAACAGACATTTTTCATATATCTTTCCAAAAGATATAACTTTATCAAAAGCAGCAAGTATTTTCATTGAAGAGTTAAAAGTATTTAGTAATTTAAATAGCATAAAAGATTAATATAATTTAAAGCTAACAATAAATTATAAGTTTTTTGAGAATGTTTATAGATTTGTGTAAATATATTTTTTCTTACTCAATATTACTGGAAATTTCTGATTCCAGTAATATTTTTATTCTCAAAATATTAAGTAAGTAATTATTTATAAATTTTTTGTTTCTTTCCTATTCATATTTAATTATTGTTTAAATAAACTTTTCATAAAGAACTGGATAGTATTTTCAATCATGTAACATTATTCAATAACTATATTTTTTAATGTTTCTATTATGTTTTTTTTATATAATCCACCATGACTAAAAACTATTTCCTCTATATCATAGTTACTTAATTTTTTAATAGCTTTTATCAATTCTTGCTTATCACTATGCATTACATCAACTGGTCTAAGTTTACCATCTTTTATCTCTAATAAATCTCCAGCAATAAGTACTTTAGATTTTTTTAAATAAAGACATATATGACCCCTAGTATGACCACCTGTGTGTATAACCTCTACTTCTTCACTTAAATTTAAAACTTCATGATTGTTTAAAGATACATCTACTGTAGTATATGATGACTTAAATCCAAATTTCATAGCATTTAACATATCAAGCATTTTATCATTAAGACTATCTATTTCTTGTTCTAACATGCAAAGTTTAAATGGGGTTTCTTCCCCTGTTATATAGTTGACTTCACTTTTGTATGCATATACCTTTATATCATTTTTAGATTTTTCTCTTAAATATTTTATATTTCCTATATGGTCTATATCATGGTGAGTTATTACTATATTTTTTAATTTATTAAAACTTGTATTACTATTATTAAGAGCATCAATTATTAAATCTCCTTGACCTGGAAGTCCAGTATCAACAAGAGTTACCTCATCTTCTGTATAGATTACTGGAATATATATAACTTTATCTTTGCCTAATATACTTGATGGAATTTCTAAAATATCTAATCCTTTTTTTAAATTCATAATATTTCTCCTTATAAGTATTGAACTAGAGGTAAATTTAATCAAAAAAATTAAAAAACATAGATTGTCCTCTAGTTACATTATATTTATCAAAAACTATTAAAACCTAGTATATCACTGAAATAGAGAGATTACTCGACTTGATTTTTTTGTTATTTTATGATATAGTATTTAATATAAAAATAAGTAATCCCAATAGTTGTAGCTATTAAAAATATTTTTTAATTCGCATTTGATATATTCATTATTTAAGTTAACATAAAAAAATATTCTACAAGCCTTTTATGACTTTTAGAATCCTTTTTATATTGTAACCTATCCTCAATAAATAGTTATCCCTTTTCTTACTTCCTATTCAATTACAAAATTTATTTATAACATTGGTGCAATAATACCAGCTACCACTATAGAAATCATACCACCAACTACTAGCTTAGGCATTATTTTAGACATCAAATATGTTCTTTCTTCTTCTGTTTCTCCAATAGCATTACATACTTCATTTGAAATCAAATATGTTGTTGGGAATCCTAACATCTGACAGAATCCTACTCCAAAAGCAAGAGGTTTAGAACCAATGATTTTCCAACCTGGAAGCACCTTCATCATAAGGAATATACCAATAATAGAAACTGCAAACATACCTACAATTGGTACAAAAAGACTGATTAAATCTGTCAAAGAAACTTTTGCTAAAGAAGGAATAACAGCTGCGAACACAACCATGTTGATAAAACCTTTGATTTTTACTTTTGCTTCATGATACTCTACTAAAAGACAGTTTGCTTCCATTTTTACCAATTATGTCTACTAAAAAAGCTGTAGATAAATTTGTTTTGCACAGATTTACTTACAGCCTCAATTTTTTCTAAAAATTTTCTAAAATCTACTTTCAATTACTTTTATCATATAAAAAAAAGTCTGATTTATAGGAGTTGGTATGTTATACTTTCTTCCAAGCTCACAAATATTCTTAGAGAACATATCTACTTCTGTAAGTCTATGAGCCTCTACATCCTGAAGCATTGATGTTCTACCTTCTCTTGAATGTTCTAGTATTCTATGTAATGAATTTTCTACATCATCTTCTGTAAGGCATATACCTTTTACTCGAGCTATATCAACCACTTCTCTCATTGCAGATTTTGCTAACTCTCTTAGATATTCAGAATCTTGAAATACTCCATAAGAAGCGCCAAGTATAGCTGAAGTTTGATTCACCCCAATATTAACCATGTATTTCCACCACATGTCTCGTTGAATATTTTTTGATAATACATATTCTATATTTACACTATCAAAAACTTCAGTTATTATATCTGTTTTTCTATCTTCACTATTATCTTTATTTCCAAATACAATTATTCCATCTGTAGTATGTATAATATTATTTTCTATTTTTTTTGCATCTATATTTGTTACATATGAATATACCATTTTTTCAATTCCAAATCTTTCTCCTATTATCTCTTCACTATTAACTCCATTTAGTAAAGACATTAGTACTGTATCTTTTCCAACTAATCCATCTAACTCTTCTATATTTTCTTTTAGGTTATTATATTTTAAACCTATAATTATAAAATCAGCTTCTTGTTTATATTCATCTTTAGTTATATAATCGAAGTCATATCTTTTTCCATTTATTATAAAACCCTCTTCTAAATATCTTTTTTTTCTTTTTTGGTCACAAAGAATTTTAAAATCATATTTAGAATTTAAAAATTGTTCTGCAAAGGTAGCTCCAACAGCACCAACACCAAAAAATACAACCTTTTTTTGATTTTTCTTTAATTGATTACTCATACCGAAACCCTCCCCAATATATATAATAATTTTTTATCTTATAATTATATTGTACTGCTACCAGCTACTGTTTTGTAAATATATTTTTAACAAAAAACAGCTAGCTTTTTAAATGAAAGCTAGCTGTTTATTATATCTTATTTATATATTTAAATTGATATTTATTTAGTAAAAAAATTTGTATTTACTAAAATAATGTTAAATTTAATTAATTGGTTATTACATTCCTAATTCTTTAAATTCTCTACTTCCAGGTTTAACAACTGGTAATTTTCCTTCTTTACATAAAGGACATTCATCAGCTTCATAAACTTGAATATCAAGTTTTATTGCACTATATATAGGCATACCTATGTCATGATTAGTTCTATCAGCTATACAAGCGACACCTATAACTTCGCCACCTAACGCTTCTAATACTCTTTTTGTTTCCATAGTTGACTTACCAGTAGTAACAACATCTTCAGCAATTATTATCTTTGCACCTTTTTTAACTTCAAATCCTCTTCTTAACTCCATTGTATTATCTTTTCTCTCAGTGAATATAGCTTCTTTTCCTAATTGTCTTCCTAGCTCATAAGAAACTACTACTCCACCCATAGCTGGACCAACTACTAAGTCTATATCTAAATCTTTTATTTGTTCAACAACTGTATTTAATACCTCAGCTGCATACTCTGGAAATCTTAATAGCTTTGCACATTGCACATATCTGTTACTGTGCTTTCCTGAAGATAATAAAAAATGTCCTTCTAATAATGCATCACTTTTCTTTAATATATCTACTACATCTACTTTACTCATATTATTTTTTCCTCCATGTTAAATATTATAAAATTATATTTATTTTAATTTATATTCTTTGCTTTAATTGTACTTATTTGTCATACCTGTAACCTATATAATTCCTCTTATTTCTTCTAAATTCTTTATTCCTTCTCTATCCATAAATTCATTGATTCCATCTATTATCTCAAGCCCAATTTTAGGATTCATGAAATTTGCAGTTCCAACTTGAATACAAGTAGCTCCTGCCATTATAAATTCTATCGCATCTGTAGCTTTAGTTATTCCACCCATTCCCATTACTGGTATATTTACATTTTTACAAACTTCATGTACCATTCTAAGAGCTATAGGCTTTATAGCTGGTCCAGATAATCCAGCATATACATTTTCAAATACTGGCTTTCTATTTTTTATATCAATTGACATTGCTTTAAAAGTATTAACTAAAGATACTCCATCAGCACCTTCTTCTTCACAAACTTTTGCCATACCCACAATATCTTCAGCATTAGGTGATAATTTTATTACTAGAGGTAGTTTAGTTGCGTTTCTTACCTCACGAACAACTTCTCTTGCCACTTCATTTTTTATACCAAAAGCCATTCCTCCTGCTTTGACATTTGGACAAGATATGTTCAATTCAATAATATCTATAGGTTTATCATTTAACAGCTTAACCCCAAGTAGATAATCTTCTAATGTTCCACCTCCAACATTAGCAATTCTAACTAAATCTAACTCACTGAAGAAAGGAAGTTCACTGTCTATAAATCCTTGAACTCCAGGATTTTCAAGTCCAACACTGTTCATCATACCTGATGGTGTCTCATGAACTCTCATACCATTGTTACCAGGTTTTTTATTTAAAGTAAGACCTTTACTACTTATACCACCAAGTTTTTGTATATCATAAATTTCATTATATTCTCTTCCAAATCCAAAAGTCCCAGACGCCATTATTACTGGATTTTTAAAATCAATATTTCCAAATTTTACGTTTAAATTAGCCATTAAAAATCACGTCCTCTCCCCAAAATACTGGACCGTCTTTGCAAGTTTTTTTATTTCCTTTAGTAGTCTTACATGTACATACTAAACACGCTCCTACTCCACATGCCATATGATTTTCAAGTGACACCATAATCCTTGTTTTAGTACCTTCTACCATTTTAACCAATTTTTCCATCATTGGAGTTGGCCCACATGTTAATATATAGTCATATTTTTCTACATCAATTATGTCTGTTACAAACTTATTTCCTACTGTTGTATATACCTCATTGCAAACTTCTCTATATTCATTTTCTAATATAACATCTTCTCTAAATCCAAGATAAGCATCGCAGTCTTTTATGTTTTTAGCAACTAAATATAATGGTGCTATACCGATTCCACCACCTACTAGAGCTACTTTTCCATCAACTTTACTATATCCATTTCCATAAGGACCCTCTAGTTTTATAGTATCGTTTACTTTTAGATTACTAATAATTTGAGTTCCTTCTCCTACTACTTTATAAAGAAAAGTTATACCTTCTTCATCTATATCATGTATACTTATAGGTCTTGAAAGGACTGGATAAGTATCCCATGCTCTTAGCATATAAAATTGCCCCATCTTACCTTCAAAAGCGCCTTTTACTTTCATTCTATACATATCTTCACCTATGTATATATTTTCTAGAATTTTATACATCCCAAAATCTCCTTTACTTCACTATTATATAATGTAACTACTAACCTTCATTTACACCTAGAAGCTTTATTATTAATGCCATTCTAACGAACATTCCATATTTAGCTTGCTTAAAATAAACAGCTCTATCATCTGTATCTACATCAACATCTATTTCATTTACTCTTGGTAGTGGATGCATTACTAACATACTTTCAGATGCTTTTTCTAATTTAGCTTTATTTAAAATATAATAGTTTTTTAGTCTTTCGTATTCTGATTTATCTTCAAATCTTTCTTGTTGAATTCTAGTCATATATAAAACATCCAAACTTCCTATAACATCATCTAAATTATTAGTTTCATAGTAAGCATGTCCCTTTATAGCTTCTTTTATATAGTCTGGCATTTTTAGTTCTTCAGGTGCTATAAATACAAACTTAGTATTTTTGTATCTCGCCATAGCCTTAACTAAAGAATGTACAGTTCTTCCATATTTTAAATCACCACATAATCCTATTGTGTGATTTTCTAAAGTTCCTTTTAATGATTTTATAGTAAGTAAATCTGTAAGTGTTTGGGTTGGATGCTGATTTCCGCCATCTCCTGCATTTATAAATGGTACTTCTGTAAATTTTGATGCTTCTGTAGCTGCACCTGATTGAGGGTGTCTCATAGCTATTATATCAACATAACTAGATACTATCCTCATCGTATCACCTAAAGTTTCACCCTTTGATGCAGATGATGAATTTGGCTCTGAAAAACCTACGACACGACCTCCTAGTCTGTTCATAGCAGATTCAAAACTTAATCTTGTTCTTGTTGATGGTTCATAAAATAATGTAGCTAATAGTTTACCTTCACATATATGAGAATATTTTGACGGATTGTCAATTATTTTTTGAGCTAATTCTAATATTTCATCTATTTCTTCTATAGAAAAGTCTTCTGGTTGGATTAAATTTCTTGATTTTAACATCTTTCGTCCTCCTTTTTTAGCCTCTCTGAACTAAAATTAAAAGTATTTTTGTACTGTTAGTAGCTTATCACCTTTACCTTATCCTGTCAAGGTATTGCGCAAATAATCATTATCTGGAAAGAATACTATTTAATAGTAATATTAATATAAATCCACATCAAAATTTAAGATAATACAAAAACACTCTATATTGCATTTAACATATAATCATTTTATATTTCCTGATTAAATTAAATATAATATAGAGCATTTGTATTTATGTATTTATCAATTTGTTATAGTACAAATAGATTATAAGATTCTTTTTGCTGTAACAAATCTCGCTGTATAGTATGCTGAATTTATACTAGTTACACGAACTGTTTTTCCTGTTGATGGTGAATGTATCATATTACCTCCACCTACATATATACCAACATGACTAACAGAACCAGAACCATTAGTTGTAAAGAATACTAAGTCTCCTGGCTGTAAATTTGCCTTACTTACAGTTTGTCCATAATTAGATTGTGCCTTAGATGTTCTTGGTATCTTCTTTCCTACTGCATTTCTGTACACATATTGTGTAAATCCTGAACAGTCAAAAGTATTTGGCCCTTCTGCTCCCCAAACATATGGGCAACCTTGCTTAGAATAAGCCAAATTAAGTACAGCTTGAACTGCATTAGAGTTAGCTGTTGGCACATTTGAATTATTATTTTGTTGATTATTATTTGTGTTGTTTTGTTGAGTGTTATTTGTGTTTGTAGAATCTCCATTTTGAGTAACATTTTGATCTACTTGCGGTTCTTCTATTACTGGAGCTTTATCAGTTACATAAGATGATTTTACATATCCTTCTGTTTCTCCATCTTTAACTTTCAACCAATCTCCATTTTCCTCTAAAACCAATAAAGAGCTTCCTTTTTCTAGTTCTCCAATTACTTCTGAATTTTCACTTTTATCTTTTCTTAAGTTTACTTTATCAGCGTTAGTGTATCCTACCCCTTCAGATATATCTACATATCTAGTAGCTAACCAACCTTCGCCATCTTCAACTTTAACTTTAACCCATTCTCCTTGAATTCCTAGAACTGTAAATTCATCTCCAGAATAAGCTATATTTTGAACTTGACCTTCTTCTCTTATCTTTATAGCTACTCCATCTTTTATTCTTGCAACTTTATATTTTACTTCTTTATATTCGCCTAAATTTAATTCAGTATTTGTTTTATCATCTTTATTTTGAGATGAATCATTTATTTCATCTGCATTTACAATTGAACTTACTGATAATGCCATAACTGATGCAAATACTGGTATTAATATCTTTTTCTTCACGATAAACCTCCTAAAATTTTCCCATAATTATCTTATGATTCTATTTTGTAGGTGAAGAGTACCTAAGGATAAAATACTAATACACAATACATTAATAAAAGCTCTATCTGTAACTTTTTTGTAAACCTCTTTATATAACTTTTATAGTATCATTATATTAATAAATAATAATTAATTAGTTTATCCAATATGTCACCTAAATATACATTATTTACTTCATTATATAATATGAGTTTGTAAAAGTAAAGAATTTTGTACCTTTTGAAGCTAAAGTACGCATAAATATTGTTTTATGTGTTTTTTTGTGCGTTTTTATGCATCGTATATTTTTTAATAAAACTTCTATAAAGTTAGAAATATAGTGAATTTTTTAACTTATTCTAAGTAAAAAGTCACTTATATAAAAGTGACTTTTTGATTATAATTTGTTTTAAATTTGATTATGGTTTTAATTTATTATAGAATTTTATATGAACTTCTATTTTATCAGAATCTTTTGGAATCTTCCCTAAATTCTCACAGTTTTCTTTATGCTCTTTTCTAACCTTTTCAGGAGCATCTGCATATGTAAATGATACAAATCCAATGATTGCTCTATTAGTAGTTTCTGAATAGTATACTTCTTCAGGTAATACATTTAAATTAGTAATACTAGTTGAATTGACCTTTAAAAAAGTAATAGAAGATAATAAACATAAAATTAATGCCATCAAAATACCATTTTTATATTTTTCATTAAACATATTCATTACTCTTTTTCTAATATCAGATTGTTTATGTAATCCAGCCACAAATTTATTTGAAATGTTTGAACCTCTTCTCATTGCATTTATAATTGTTAGAGCATAATCTTGTTTTTCTTCTTCACTACGATTCTTTAAAACTCTTTCATCACAATAAAGTTCACAATCTAAATCTATATGTTTGTCCATTATATATACAAATGGATTAAACCAATATACTATTTTCAAAAATATCATTACATACTTTAGACAAAGGTCTTTACTCCTGAAATGCATAAGTTCATGCCTAAAAATCCAATCAAGTTCTTTTAGCTTATAGTCATGTGGTGGTAAAAGTACACATGAATCAAAAAATGCTGGTGTTTCAACTTCATAAGAATATTTTAATTTTATATCTTTTGTTATATCAAATTCTTTTAATATATCTTTATAAAGATTTATTATTTCTTTATCCTCAACATCATAAGATAAATCATTTATTAAATTTTTAAGTTTTAGGTATTTAAATATAGTATAAATTAAATATATTACTACAGTTATAAGCCAAGTATATAAAAAAATATTATTCTTTAAATTTGAAACATTATTAAAGCCTTCTAAATTTATGTTATTAATATTGATATTTTCTTTGCTTCTCAAGATATTTATTGTAAAGGTATAGTATGTAAAAGGTAACAACAGCTTAATAACTATTATCATCCATATGTAATAATTAAATTTTTTACTAAATCTTTTGAATACATTTTTCTTAAAAACCAATATCAGAAAAACACTTAAGCTACTTACTATAGTAGTTCTAAAAATCCCATTTAGAATTAAGTTAGTCATTAATTCTCACCCATCTTATTTTTTAATATTTTATATTTAAGTTTAATTATTTGTTAAATTTTTCATAAAATGTTTTTAAATTTTCAATTTAAATGTTTATTTAATAAAATTATTTTAATATTTATATACATTTAATATTATATTAAATATATATTATTTCTTGTTTTTATTAGATATTCTTTACTCTTTAATATATCTATTTCTTATTGTTTTGAATTATCATAAGTTATAATAATAAATAATCTTTGTTTAATTATAACTTAGCAATAATTAGCTCACAATTTTCATTAGTTAATTAAAATAATTATCTACAAATTTTATTTTTGATGTTGTATCATAATATTATAAATAACAGATGAAAAATGGCTTAAATAATTTTGATTCATCTAATTTTTAATGGTTGTACACAATACAACTTTTTTATACCTTAAATAATTATATTTTATTATTTGATATGGATAAATTCCTATACCCATATCATAATTGAGCATCTATAAGAAGATTTGATTGATAACTCTAGACAATTTAACTATTTCATTAATACATCATTATATTGTATGGGGATATCTATAATATCAGAATCTTTAGGAATCATGCCCAATGCTTCACAATTTTTTTTATATCTTTCTCTAACTTTTTCAGGAGCATCTGCATATGTAAATGGTAAAGTTAAAACTACTGTACTACCAATAATTTGTGTTTCTTCCATATTTTTAGGTAATACATTTAAATTAACAATACTGGTTGAACTAAGCTTTAAAAAAGTAATAGAAGATAATAAGCATAAAGTTAATGCCATTAGAATACCATTTTTATATTTTTCATTAAACATATTCATTACTCTTTTTCTAATATCAGATTGTTTATGTAATCCAGCCACAAATTTATTTGAAATGTTTGAACCTCTTCTCATTGCATTTATAATTGTTAGAGCATAATCTTGTTTTTCTTCTTCACTACGATTCTTTAAAACTCTTTCATCACAATAAAGTTCACAATCTAAATCTATATGTTTGTCCATTATATATACAAATGGATTAAACCAATATACTATTTTCAAAAATATCATTACATACTTTAGACAAAGGTCTTTACTCCTGAAATGCATAAGTTCATGCCTAAAAATCCAATCAAGTTCTTTTAGCTTATAGTCATGTGGTGGTAAAAGTACACATGAATCAAAAAATGCTGGTGTTTCAACTTCATAAGAATATTTTAATTTTATATCTTTTGTTATATTAAATTCTTTTAATATATCTTTATAAAGATTTATTACTTCTTCATCCTCAACATCATAGGATAAATCATTTATTAAGTTTTTAAGTTTTATGTATTTAAAGATATTATAAATTAAATATATTACTACAGTTATAAGCCAAGCATACAATAAGATGCTATTCTTTAAAGTTGAAATATTATTGAATCCCTCTAAATTAATATTATTAATATTGATATTTTCTTTGCTTCTCAAGATGTTTATTGTAAAGGTATAGTATGTAAAGGGCAATAACAGCTTAATAACAACTATCATCCATATGTAATAATTAAATTTTTTACTAAATCTTTTAAATACATTTTTCTTGAAAATCAATATCAGAAGAATACTTAAACTACTTACTATAACAGTTCTAAAAATACCATTTAGAATTGAATTAACCATATATTTTCACCTAACTTATTTATTAGTATTTTGTATTTGAATTTAATTAGCTCTCTAAGTTCTTTCTATGACTTTTTATGTAATAATAAATGTCCATCTTACTTCAATGTGTATTGATTATATATAAACATGGAGATTTAACTAAAGTTAAACTAGTTTTTGATTTCCTTTACAAAACCTCTTTTATTTAAATCATATTTATTTTAGAAATATATTTATTTTTATTTAATATTTTTTCAATTAAGTTTATAAAACTATTTTTATTTAATTATAGCTTATTCATAATTAGCACGTCAATTGACAAGAATTAGTTTAAGTCATAAATATAGACTCTATCTAAAACCCATTAATATTACATTGTAAATGTTTTGAAAGTAAATAATTTTAATTGCATCAACTTTAGTTTTATTGCTTCTAATTGTATTTAATTTTTTTCATAAGTTACATTAATATGTTCTACAAAATAAAAAATGACCCAAATCACTTTGAGTCATATAACTTTTAAGGACTGTACATAGTACAGCCCTTTTTATATATTAAATAATTATATCCTATTATTTATTAAGAGTAAATTCTAGTACCATCCTCTTAATTTCATAGCTTCAGCAACTCTCTTAATTGAATGCATATAAGCAGCTTCTCTCATTGTAACATTGTACTCTTCTTTGATTTTCCAAATAGATTCAAATGCTTTAACCATAGCTACTTCTTCTTTTTGCTCTACTTCTTCTTCTGACCAGTAGTATCCATATAAGTTTTGTACCCACTCGAAGTAAGAAACTGTAACTCCACCAGCATTAGTTAATATGTCTGGAGTAAGAACTATTCCTCTTTCAGCAAATACTTCATCAGCTTCTGGAGTAGTTGGTCCATTAGCAGCTTCACAAACTAATTTAGCTTTTATAGATTCAGCAACTTCTTTAGTTATAGAGTTTTCTAATGCAGCTGGGATTACTATATCAACATCTGAAGCCCAGAACTCTTCTAAAGATATTCTCTTAGCTCCTGGGAAGTTTAATAAGTTACCATGCTCTTTCATATGATCTAACATAGCTTGACCATCTAAACCATTTTCATTGTATATAGCATAAGAACCTTCTGATTTACACCATTCAGCCATAGCTACAACAGTACCACCAAGTTTTTCACAGTTAAGAACTGTGTAAGAACCAACGTTTCCTATACCTTGAACAGCTAATTTAGCTTTTTTCATATCTATTCCTAATTTAGCAGCAGCTTCTCTTGCAGTTACAGCAACACCAAATCCAGTAGCAGCTGTTCTTCCTAAAGAACCACCAAATTCAACTGGTTTACCAGTTAAAACACCTATAGCACTTTGTCCAGTTAATTTATTATATTCATCAACCATCCAAGACATTATTTGTCCATTAGTGTTTACGTCTGGTGCAGGAACGTCAACTTTTTCACCTATTAATTTATATATTCCATCTATGTATCCTCTACTTAATCTTTCTAATTCACCTTGAGATAAAGTTGATGGATCTACTATTATTCCACCTTTACCTCCACCATATGGTATACCTGTTACAGAACATTTGAAAGTCATCCATATAGATAAAGCTTTTACTTCGTCTCTTGAAACATTTGGATGGAATCTTATTCCACCTTTTGTTGGCCCTACTGCATCATTATGTTGTGATCTAAATCCTTTAAAAGTTTTTATAGAACCGTCATCCATTTTTACTGGAATTGAAACCTCAATAACTCTCATAGGTTCTTTTAATAATTCATAAACTGCTGGTTCCATACCTAATTTATCACATGCATTTTTTACTTGAGATTGCGCCATCTCGAAGACATTTACATCTTTTCCTGACATTTGAAAGCCCCCTTATAAATACGTTATAATTATGTATACTCCATTTAGAAAAACCATTTCCTAAATTTACAGTTTAATTATAGCACACTTTATTGCAAATTAGTATATCATTTTTTCAGTTTATTTTTTAACATGGGAGGAAGTTTATTTTTTTAATTTTATGAATGTTAATATCTATTTTTTGTACATTAACTAAAGTCATTCTCTCAATAGACTTTTTTATTATCTGTTGCATACTTTCAATTTTTTTTATAATTTCTAAATCATTGATATTTATACTTACAAAAATATTCATAAAATTATTGCAATTCTCTATATTGATTTTATTTATTCTATCAATGCTTCCAAAGTTGTACACTTCATATTCAATTATTTGTTTAATTACATCTGCATCAATATAAACTTTGCCAATATAACTAAAAGTAGGTCTTATAATTGTCTTTTCTAAAACGACCATATTTATATTATTTCCTTTTCTAAAAAGCCTTTTTAATGGATTTATACTAAGACCACTTGTCATATTTTTTATTTCAACTGCTGGAACAGGAATTACATGATTTCCTTCTTTTCTAGATTGTTTTGCTATTTCTATTTCATATTTAGTACTTATATCTTGAATATTTATAAATTTATAAACTTTTCCGATTGATAATCTATCTACAATCTGATTAATCATTTTTTTTGAAGTTCCTATAACAAGAATCTTATTTATATTTTCCTTCTCTATTACCTCTCTAACCTTCTGCCGATGTTCTAAATTATAAAAAATAGCTCTTTTAACTGCCTCAACAGTAGTCTTTGCTTGTTTTGCTGATATACCTTCTAAAACTTTATTTCTATATATTAAAATACCATCATCAATTATATAATCTATGTCATTTTCATATGCAAACTCTAGTGCCTTATAACTTTTTCCTGTACCACTTGACCCAACTAAAGCATATACTTCCATTTGATATCTCCTTTATTAAATAGTTTCAGACTAATTGCTTCAAAACTTTATTATTAATTAAAGTTATTATATCACTACTAATTGAATATTATATCCAATACTAAAATTTATAAAATAAATAAAATACTAAAAGATAAGATTCCTTTATAAAGTAAAAAGTTGATTCAACGAAAAATCAACAAAAAAAATTTTACTTTTTAAAAAAAAGGAATATAATATACTTTAAAGCAAGGAAAACTTACTGGATTTACATTAAAAGGAGCTGGTAATATGAACATTACAAAAAATTTTTTAAAAGACTATTTAGAAAAATTTAATGAAACACCATTTCTAGTTAGGCTTAAAGACGGGGAAGAATTTCTAGTTGGAGATAGCTCTCCTCAATTTAAAGTTATTGTAAATAATGATATTAGCAAATCTGAATTATTAAAAAGTACATCTTTAGCACTTGGAGAGGCCTATATAAATAGAGACATTGAAATTGAAGGAGATTTATTTTTAACCTTAAATCTACTTCTAAAACAAATAGACAAATTTAGTATTGATAACTCAGCTGTAAAACATTTGCTACATTCATCTAATTCGATGAGACATCAAAAGAAGGAAATACACGCTCATTATGACATTGGAAATGATTTTTATAGTTTATGGCTAGACAAAACACTTAGTTATTCTTGTGCATATTTTAAAGATGATAATGATAATCTTTACGAGGCTCAGGTTAATAAAGTTCATCACATATTAACTAAACTAAATTTAGAAGAAGGTATGAGTCTTCTTGATATTGGTTGTGGATGGGGATTTCTATTAATAGAAGCTGCAAAAAAATATAAAATTCATGGTGTGGGAATTACACTTAGCGAAGAACAATTTAAAGAGTTTAATACTAGAATTAAAGAAGAGAATCTTCAAGATTACCTTGAAGTAAAACTTATGGACTATCGAGAACTTAAAGAATCAAACCTTACATTTGATAGAGTTGTTAGCGTTGGTATGCTTGAACATGTTGGCAGAGAAAACTATGAACTTTTTATTAAAAATGTAAATGCTGTCCTAAAAGATAGTGGATTATTTTTGCTTCACTATATAAGTGGCTTAAAAGAATCTTATGGAGACCCTTGGATAAAAAAATATATTTTCCCAGGTGGAGTTATCCCTAGCTTAAGAGAAATGATACATATTTGTAGCGATTATAACTATCATACTATAGATGTTGAAAGTTTAAGATTACATTATGTAAAAACTTTATTATCTTGGCATGAAAATTTCTATGATAATCTTCCTAAGATTAAAGAAATGTTTGATGATAAATTTATAAGAATGTGGGATTTATATCTTTGTTCTTGTGCTGCTGCTTTTAATACTGGCATTATAGATATACATCAAATACTTTTCACTAAAGGCATAAAAAATGATTTACCTCTAACTAGAGATTACATGTATTCTTGTTCAAAATAGATATTTTTATAAATTAATCAAATTTTGAACTTAATTATAAAAATAGAGCTATCTTTAAGTAAAGATTTTTATAAAGTAAAAATTCTCTATATTAAAATAGCTCTATTTATTATATTCTTTATAAGCTTCTATTCAGCTATGTATTATACACTATAACAAAACTCTCCATTTTCTTTTATGTTAAAGAAGTCTGCATAACACACATCAAATATCCTATTTTCTAAATCAGATATTTCAACCTTATTTTTTATCAAATAAGTTAATACACCTACATATGAAATATCTCCTTGTATAACTGCTCCATAGATTATATTATCTTTAAAAATAAACTTTTTATAACAATCATTTCCATGTCTAGTTAATACTTTATAACTATCATCTACAGGTGTATTCATGCCTATAGAAATGGTTGGTATATCCATAAAATTCATACTATTTTTAAAAGCAAATTCATCTTCTACCTTTTTATCTTTTCCAACCATATTGTGTGCAGCTATAATTCCTTGTTTTACAGCTATAGGCCAGATAGCATTTTTACCTACAACATCCCCTGCTGCATAGATATCTTTTTGCGTTGTTTGGCATCTATCATCTATTATTATGCCTCTATCATATTCTATTCCTGTTTCATCTAAAAAGTCAGCATTAGGTTTCACTCCTGTAGCTACGATTACCATGTCTGCATCAAGAATTTCTCCATTTGAAAATGCAACACCTTTAACATCTTTACTATCATCTAAAACAATTTCTTGTATTGATGCACTTGGATAAAATTTTACGCCTTTTTCTTTAAATTTATTTTCGTATACTGATGCTGTATATTCATCTAATTGTCTATCTAGAATATATTTTTCCATAAAGGCCACTGAAATATCCAGCTGTTCATATTTAAATAGACCAATTAAAGCATCTATTCCAACTAATCCTGCCCCTATTATAACAACTTTCTTTGATTTTTCTGCCTTCTCTTTTATTTTATAAATATCATCTATGTTTCTTACAGAGTATACAAAATTTCCTTCTCTTAAATTCTTTATAGGAGGAATAGCAGAAGATGCACCTGTAGCTATTAAAAGCTTATCATAATTTACAGCGATGTCTTCCATTTGAACTAGTTTTTTATCTGTATCTATTCCTTTAACCGTTTTACCTGAAATCCAGTTTATGTTGTTTTTCTCCATAAAGTCTTCATCAACAAAGTTTATTTGCTTTAAAGTTCTGTGTTCAGATATAACATGATGTAGCATACATCTTGAGTATATATTTTCATCTTTAGAAATTACCACTATATTAGAATCTTTATCTAATTCTCTCAATGTTTTTGCTGCATTTATACCAGCAGCACTAGCCCCTAACACTACATAATTCATCATTTTCCTCCTTCTGTAATTCAATTGCACCACTTGGACAATTAGCTACACATCTAGGATATTCTTCATCTTTACATAAATCACATTTAAGTATGTTTTGCTTGCTTCTATCATCTGGTTTTAATAATCCATATGGACAAGACATTACACACATATAACATGAACCACATTTTTCTTCATCATATGAAACGATTCCACTCTGACTATCTTTATGCATTGCACCACTCATACATGCTAAAGCACATTCTGGCTCATCACAGTGTCTGCAAAGAATTGGAACTGGATTATTATGTTTGCTATCTAGTTCTATATGCCCTCTACTATCATTATCTACATTTTCTAAATCAAGAGTATACATGTTATAATCTTTATTATGCTTTAACATACAAGCTAATACACAACTTTTACAGCCTGTACATAAATCTTTATTTATAAAAATTCTATGCATTACATTCCACATCCTTTAACCCTAAATTTTTTCTTCTGTCTATTATTATTTGTTCTAATTGATCAGCTGAAGATTTAGGATCTGGATTCACTATAACATGTCCTCCTGTTAAGTCTTTTAATTTTTCTGTTAATACCTCTGTTACTAACTTTCCTCCTGTTATAAATGGAGGTAATGCTAAATGAAGAGGTAAACCAAGAGCAAGTCCAAAAGCTCCATCAGCTAATGCTTGTTCTTCCAACCATTGTGGAGCTGAAAGCACTAATGGTAATTGTGGTAAATCTATTCCAAGCTCAGCCGCTAACTCTGTTGCTACTATTTCAAGTCTACCTATAGCTAAACATGGCCCGAAATTTAATACTGGTGGTATTCCTAAAGTCTTACATACTTCTTTTAAGTTTTCCCCTGCTAATTCTTCTGCTCCAGGTGACATAAGACCAACATTTTCTAATCCTCCAGTAGAACATCCTGCTGAAAGTACTATAATATCTTTTTTAATTAACTCCTTAGTCAATTCAACAGTATTTATATCATGACCTCCTGCTGTCATATTTGAACATCCTACAACAGCTGCAACCCCTTTAATTTTTCCTTCTGCAATTAAATTAATAAGAGGTTTCCATGAATCTCCTAAAAATGCTTTTAAATTCTTTTCACTTACACCAGTTAAAGACTGCTCAAATCCATGGTCTTTTGGTATATCTATTTCAACACTTCCTCTTCTCTCCTTATAAGATTCTAGTGATTTTTGTATTAATGAATTACTAAGTTCATCTAAATTACTTCTATCTAATTCTATATATTCTGCATTTGCTTTTTTAGCAACATCATCTAAGCAAACCATTTTTACTTTATACTTATCTGCTATTGGCTCAAGTCCAGGTATAGTACAGTTAAATTCAGAAAGAACTATATCTATTGCTCCAGTTGATAAAACAGCTTCACTTGTAAAGTTATTACCCGCATGACCAGCAAATACTTCTTGATAATGTTCTCCTCTTAATTGTAAGTCTTGACCAACACATGTACATCCTACTAACTTAAATCCTTTTGCCCCAACAGATTGAGCTAACTTTATAACATCTTCATCTTTTAATCTATCTTGGAAATTTGCAAATGTTGAATGTTGATGACCTGTTATCATTATATTTATGTAGTCTGGATCTATTACATTAAATCCTACAGGAGCCATTCTTATAACTGGTTCTCCTAACATAACATCATTTAAAAGATTCGTTAGAGTAAGACCATATAACCCTGTTGATATTCCTAAATTTAAACAGTTAACTAACATGTCTACTGGGTCACTGTTTAAGTTTGTTGATGATTTTACTATTGCATCAAATACTTCTGATTTTGCACCACCAGGCATTATGCCTAACTCTTTCCATTTTTTTACTCTAGGTGCATAAGCTATTTTTTCTACTAATTCCATCTTGTCATCTCTTGATTTATATAAATCATTTATAACTTTATCAGCTACTTTTATACATTTATCGTATTTTTCATCACTTTCTATTCCAAACATCTCTGCTAATTGATTTAATGTTTTTTCTCCCTTAATAACACCTTTAGTTATTCCAACATTTTTTAAATTCTTAGCTGTATTTTCTACCACATGTAAATAACAAGCTGCTCCTGATGCTACTGCTCTTAAAAAGTTTCTTGCTACTATAGTATCTGCATCTGCTCCACATACACCTCTTGGTGATTTTGGAGTTACTCTACATGGTCCATTTGAACAGAGTCTACAACAGACTCCTTGAAGTCCAAAACCACATTTAACCTTTTGATCTTCTGTTCTATGAAATGCTGTTTCAACATCCTTTGAAGCTACAAAACTTTCTAATTTCTTGTCCGCACTTTCGCACATTTTACAAGTGTTACAAGCCATTACAAATTCCCCCTTATATTTTTATATTAAAAAAGTAGATTTGATAGTATTATAGCAATTGACTATAATTTAACTATTAAAATCTACTTATTTAATACCACGTTTTCCCAACTTTAAAACAAAATATAAATTATTAAAATAAATATATATATTTATTTTTTTTTACACTTTTAATTATTTAAATCTTTACTTATTTTTTCTAGCTTATTTAAAACTCTATCTTTCTCACTTCCATCTAGTACTTTTGGTTGATAATTATTCCTAGAACTACTAGATGTTATTGCTGTTGGTATTATATTTGGCTCTTTAATTGAAGATAGTTTATTATCTGAGAAGGTAAAAGTTTGTTGATATATATAGCTATCTGTATCAGAAGGATTCTTATTTCCTCCAAAACAAAAATTTCCTAAACTGTAAGCTATATACTTATCTTTATACTTTTCTATCCCTTGAACTACATGAGGATGAGAACCTATAACCAGGTCTGCACCCTTATCTATTGCATAATGAGCAAAATCTTTTTGTTTTTTATCTGGAGAATATTCCAGTTCTATTCCCCAGTGAAAATAAACCATAACAACATCTGACTTCTCCTTTATGGCTTTAATATCATCTTCCATTTGTTTTAAGTTTTTTTCATTGTATTCAGTTGACAATCCATTATATCCCAATAAACCTACTTTAATTCCATTAACATCTATTACTGCGTCTTTACCTAAACCAAAATAATTTATCTTATTTTCATCCAGTATGAACTTTGTATCTTTCATACCTTCTTCAAAATAATCCTCTGAATGGTTATTTGCAACACTTACTGCCTCTACACTTCCAGACTTCAAAATGTTTATATATTCTGGTTTGCCTTTAAATGCAAACTTCTTCTCTTTCGCCTTTGATGCATTAGTAAGAGGACCTTCTAAGTTAACTACTGTTAAATCATCTTTTTCAAATATAGATTTTACATTTTTAAGAAAATAATCATAATCTTTTCCTTGTCTTTCAAATTCATGGTCGAAACTACCATAGTATGATGAACCTTTATAGTTTCCCATAGTTACATCACCAGCAAAACTTATAGTTATATCTTGTTTTACAGGCTCTCTTTTTTGTTCTTCAACCTGACTTTGATTATTATTAGAATCTTTTTTAATGTTATTTTCCTTCTCAGAATTATTAGAACACCCTACTACAAATAACAATAAACTCATAATACATATGTAAACTAACTTATTTTTCATGTTAAATCTCCTTTAAAGCAATAAATTCTTAATAAAATATACTCTTTTAAAAGTATAACATTTTTAAATGTACTCCATACATAGCTTTTAAACTTTAATTTTATTTTTAAGGTAAACTTCTCTAAGATAAATAAAAATATAAGCAGATTAAACTTTATTGTAAAACTTTAAAATAAGAATATCATAATAAAGTTTTTGTTGTAGAATTAATTTAATTGTTATATTCAATAATATTTGTTATAATGTTATTGAATTACAATACATATAAAAGGGAGGATTTCAAAATGGCATATAAAATTACTGACGCTTGTATAAGCTGTGGTGCTTGTGAGGCTGAATGCCCTGTTAGCTGTATATCAGCTGGAGACGACGCATATGTTATAGATGCTGGTTCTTGTATAGACTGTGGTTCTTGTGCAGGAGCTTGTCCTGTAGATGCACCTCAACCAGAATAATAATTGGTTATTCATAAAGAGACTGGCTTAATTTGATTTTATCAATATTAATCAGTCTCTTTTTATTATATATAAATTAAATAATATTTACTTTTAAATATCATTACTTTACTCCATTGAAATAAAGCATTTATTTCTATTGTATAAATTTAATAGTATTGTATATAATCCTTTTCTTTGACTCTTTTATTGTTATGTATAAACCTAATATCTTTAATTTGATGTTTCTTTTCCCTCTTCATAAAATCTTTCGTATTTGCTAAAGCAATCAAGACATACCTTCTTACTATCTTGAATTCTTATATATTGCTCAGGTGCAAACTCTCCACACACTTCACATTTAAGAGACTTAAATATTCTTGCCTTTTCTGGAAGTCTTAATTTTGTGTCTGTAATTTCAAATATATCTTCAAATTCACTTTCCAATAAGTATTTTTTATACCCTTCTCTATCCATATCAAATGGTTTTGACTTTACATATATTCTTATAGACTTTCCATTTTCCCTATTAAAAAAATGGTATACTGATTTCCCTGTCATTCTAAGCAGCAAATTCCCTTTACCCATTGTACAACTTAATACAACTTGTATACCATCTATTCCACATGCATCATTTTCAGAAATACATACAATTTCCTCATCTCCTGATTGTTTACATCCTAAATATTCTCTTGCTGCAAGTGCCGCTTTAAATCCTATAGCTAAACCTGGACATTCATGACCATGAAATTCAATTGCTTTTTTCCATAATTCCTCCACAAAACTCACGCTCCCTAATATTATTTATTTGCATACATTATTTAAACTTTTATCCTAATATTTTAAAAAGCCAGATGATTTAATATTAAATCTTCTGACTTTCTCAATACTCTTCATAGTTACTTATTATTAATATGTTTAAGTTGTCTACTTTCCTTCTTTCATCAAATATGATAAAGTAAATAAGCTTTCTGTTAGGTTTACATTTTCAACTATAACACCTTTCGGAACTTCTAAATCTAATGGTGCAAAATTCCATACACCTTTTATTCCAGCTTTTACAACTCTATTAATAACTTCTTGTGCTCCATTTTTAGGTATACATAATACAGCAATATCTATATCATTGTTTTTTATAAACTCTTCTAAAGTGTCTGAATCTAACACTTCAAATTCTCTTATCTTTAAACCTATCATTCTAGGATTTGCATCAAATAAAGCTTTTATCTCGAATCCAGCTTTTCTAAATCCTGCATAATTGGCTATAGCTTGTCCTAAGTTACCTGCTCCTACAAGAACTGCATTATATGGTCGGTCTAATCCAAGTATTTTACCTATCTCAGTATGAAGGGCCTCTACATTATAACCATACCCTTGTTGTCCAAATCCACCAAAGTTGTTCAAATCTTGTCTTATTTGAGAAGCAGTAAAACCTATTATATCACTCAATTCTTTAGAAGATATTCTTTGTATATCCCTATCTAATAAGTCTCCAAGATATCTATGATATTTTGGGAGCCTTCTTATAACTGCCATTGATATATTTTTATTTCCCAACATTTTCACCTCCTAAAAGTGTCCTCTTTTTTGTTTGATTCACAATAAAATATTTCTTTTTCAAAACTAATACATATAACCTTGATTATATTATATCAAAACATTATAATTTTAGATAGTTCAAGGAGGTAGAAATTTATGATTGTTTTGTCATGTAACAACTTAAATAAAAGTTTTGGTATAGATTCTATATTGGAAAATATTAGTTTTACAGTAAATGAAGGCGATAAAATTGGTATAATTGGCATTAATGGTACTGGAAAAACTACTTTATTTAAAATAATATCAGGAATTTATGGCTATGATAGTGGAGATATTTACACTTCTAAAGATTGTGAAATCGGATATTTAGAACAAAATACCAATTTTTATTCGGATAATACCATTTTAGAAGAAGTGTTGGAAGTTTTTAAAGATTTGATAGATATGGAGTCCTATTTAAGAGAATTGGAAGTTAAAATATCTGAGGAAAGCACAAAAACAAGCTCTCCAATTTTAGAAAAAATCATGGATGAATATTCACATAAGTTGGAATTATTTTCAGATTTAAATGGATATGGATATAAGTCTGAAGCTAAGGGAGTTTTAAAAGGATTAGGATTTAGTGACAATGATATGGATAAACCAATAAGTATACTTTCTGGTGGTGAAAAAACTAGGGTTCTTTTAGGAAAATTACTTCTTAAAAAACCAACTTTATTATTACTTGACGAGCCTACTAACCACTTAGATTCTGAAGCAATAGAATGGTTAGAAGTATTTTTAAAACAATACAAAGGTACTATTATGCTAATATCTCATGATAGATATTTCTTAGACCAAGCTGTAAATAGAATTTTTGAAATTCACAATAAAAGACTTAGAGTATATAATGGTAACTATTCTAAATTTGTTGAACTGTCTAAAATAGAAAAAGAACTAGAACTAAAAAAATTCGAAGACCAACAAAAAGAAATAAAAAAACAAGAAGAATCTATTGAAAGACTAAAAGCGTATGGTCGGGAAAAGCACCTAAAACGTGCAAGAAGCAAAGAAAAAGCATTGGATAAAGTGGATGTTTTAGATAAGCCCGAAGCTTATAGAAAAAAAGCTCGTATACAATTTACTCCATCTGTTCAAAGTGGGAATGATGTCCTTCAAATTAGAGACGTCTCTATGGGATATGGAAAAAGAATACTTTTTAAAGATTTAAACTTAGACATATATAGAGGAGAAAAAGTTGCTCTTATAGGTGCAAATGGCATTGGTAAGTCTACATTATTTAAAATAATAACTAATGAGCTACAACCTATTAATGGTAATATTAAATTTGGAACTAATGTCCATGTTTCTTACTTCCATCAGGAACAAAAAACTCTTAATTTGGATAACACTATAATTGATGAAATTTGGGAAAACAATAATCATCTTACTCAAACCACTTTAAGAAATATGTTAGGAGCATTTTTATTTGTTGATGAAGAAGTTTTCAAGAAAATTTCTACATTAAGTGGTGGAGAAAGAGCTAGAGTGGCTATACTTAAACTTATATTATCAAATGCAAATTTCTTATTGTTAGATGAGCCTACTAACCACCTAGATATTGATTCTAAAGAGGTTCTTGAGGAAGCATTAACTAATTATGATGGTACTATATTTACAATATCACATGATAGATATTTTCTAAATACTGTTGTAGATAAGATTCTTGTTTTAGATGAAGATGGAGTTACTGAATATTTAGGTAACTATGATTATTATATTGATAAGAAAAGACAAGTTCAAGAAATGAGTATTGTTGAAGAGAAAGAAGAAAAAACAAGGACTCAAATAAAAGATGAAAAAAGAAAAGAAAGAGAACAAAGAGAATCAGAAAAGAAAAATAGGATAAAAAGGCAAAGTATAGAAAAAGAAATTGAAAAACTAGAACTTAAAATTGAAGAATTAGATGTGCTATTGTGTCAAGAAGAAGTATACTCTAATCCTGAGAAAGCTAAAGAAGTCAGTCAAGAAAAAATCAGTTTAGAAAATGAACTTTCCTCTCTATATGATGAGTGGGAAGAGTTTATGTAAAAAGGAGAGGATTATTTGCAAGCATTGTTTTCTTTAAAGGATGAAAATAAAAGGTTTTACAAGATACTTCTATCTTTATGTATACCTATTATCATACAAAACTTAATTTCTACATCTGTAAATGTAATAGATACAGTTATGATAAGTAGTTTAGGTGAAGTATCTGTAGCTTCAGTTGGAGTTGCAAACCAATTTTTCTTTCTTTTTAATATGTCTCTGTCTGGTATTACAGGCGGGGCTGGAGTTTTTATTTCACAGTTTTATGGAAAAAAAGATATTAGTAATATAAGAAAGGTTACAGGTCTTACCTGTATATTAGCACTTGCTTTAAGCTTTGTATTTGTTATCCCTGCTCTACTAACACCAAAACCAATAATACACATATTTTCTTATGATTCAGAGGTTGTAAGACTTTGTATAGACTATTTTAGTATCGCAGTATTTAGTTATCCATTGATAGCTATAAGTACAGTGTTTAGTACTGGTTCTAGAGGTGTTAGGAATCCTAAGTTGGGTATGATTTGCAGTGCATTTGCTCTTGTAACAAATGTTATTTTAAATTATGGATTTATATTTGGTAATTTAGGGCTTCCTGCATTAGGCGTAAAAGGAGCTGCTTTAGCAACTGTAATTGCAAGAATATGCGAATTAATTTTAATGCTTACTTATGTGTATTTTTATAAAAAAGACTATATATTAAAATTTGGGTTGAAAAATCTAAAGGCTATCGATAAGATTTTTATCAAATCTTTTTCATCAAAGAGTTTCCCTATATTTGTAAATGACTCTGCATGGGCAGTTGGAACTGTCCTGTATTCTGTTGCTTATTCAAGGGCAGGTACATCCGCTATAGCAGCAAGCCAAATAGCAACTAGTACAGGTAACTTCTTTATAATGACTGCTGTATGTATTGCATCTGGTGCATCTATTATGCTTGGTAATGAACTTGGTGCTGACCATATCAAAAGAGCCATTGAATATGCTAAGAAATTTTCTATACTAGTGTTTTTAGCTGGCTTAATACTTGGAATTATTTTAATTTTAAATATCCCATTATTATTAAAGATGTTCAGTGTTTCTGATAGCTTGTCTTCTGATATAACTAAAATATTTTTTATAATGGGTATACTAATGGCTCTAAAATCATTTAATACATTAATTATAATTGGTATTTTGAGAAGTGGTGGAGATACTAAATATGCTCTATTTTTAGAATTAGGATGTATGTGGTTAGCTTCACTTCCTTTAACTTTTATAGCTGCATTTAAAGGTGCACCTATATTCATCCTTGTTCTACTCACTTACAGTGAAGAAGTTGTAAAATTTATATTTGGGGTACCTAGAGCATTATCTAAAAAATGGGCTATTAACATAGTTAAGGAAATTGATTAATAACAATAGTGTATTTTAGTAGTATATATTACTTTAAAATAGTATCACTGAAAACAGCTAAATTATTTCTAGTTTTCAGTGAAGCTATTTTTTATTTTTTATATAAATTATTATATTATATTTTAATTAAATAACAATAATATTAATAACTATTTATCTTCTAAAAATTCCTTTACTTCAAAGGCTAATCTATGTAATTTATCATAATTCAAAACTTCATATGTGCTATCTATTTTTTTAATTATACCCTTTTCAATTAAATTCAATAGGGAGTGGTATCTACTCTTTCTACTGATTGAATAAATTTCACTAAAATTACGAATATGCTTTGCTTTACATATACTATGCTCTTGTTTTTTTAAGATACAATAAGCAATAACTTCCGTACAAGAAAATAATTCTCTTACCATTCTAGTTTTGTACAACTCATATATTCTTCTTGTACATTTACTGTGAAATAATTCAATAAAATCTCTTTTAAGATATAACTCATCAAATACATCTTTTTTAAATCTAAATAATCTTATATTAGTTTTTGCAAATATATCACATTTCAAGTTATGTTCATATATATAACTAATTTTACCTATAAATTCATTTTCTGGTACAATATCAACAAGAAATTTATTTCCTCCTCTAGTGGAACATTCTACTAATGCAACTCCCTCTATTATAAAAAAGACTTCTTGCAAATCTTCATCTGATGCTACAAATCTTTGCCCTTTTTTATATTCAACAATGGATACTTGATTTAAATTATTTTTAATAATTGGGTATATGCTCGTCTCTTCTGCTTTCATTAAATTCTCCTTTTATGATATATTGTATAAAATATTCTATTTATATATTTTAATTTAGATTAATTTTTAACAAAAGATAATATAACAATTAAATTAATCTTGACAAATCTATTCTACTCAAGCAGAATAAACTTATACATATATATTTTCATATATTATTTATTTTAATATAATTCTATATTTATGAAATTGTATTATCAATAGAATTTGTTAAAATAAATTTTTTAGATGTATATTATAATTTAATCGAATAGAAATGAAAAATATACATACATTTTGAATTTTAAGCAACAATTAGGGGGATTTGGTGACAAGATTTAATTATAAGGAAGAAGGTTTCTATGTATGATTCTCAAAAAATCATATCTAGGCACCTTCTTTTTTGTATAAAACGCTATTAAATTTAAAAGGTTAGATATAAAGTTATTGATGTTATATAAAAAAGATATTAAAATTAAATTATTTTATAGTATTAATAATGTTTAATAGTTTAAGTATTAATATTATATAAGTTTTGTACAATTTTAGATACAATAAGATATATTGATTATGGAAATAACCTTCCTGTAAATATTATTAAAAACTATTTATTATATAAATAAGGAGAAATCAATGAAAAAATCAGTAGCTTTAGTAAATGATAGCAGAAAAGATTTAATAGATTTTTTGGAAAATAACTTAAAGTTAGTTTTTGGAGATTACATAAAAATTAACAGATACTTTATAGATGAAATAAATAATGATGATATTATAAATGATGATGTAATATTGGTAATGTCTGTAGAAAGATTAGACAAAATTATAAATAATATATTAGACAAGAAAAAAGTTATTGTAATAAGAAGAACTTTTAAGGAAGATAAAGTATATGATTTATTATCCTTACCACAAGGTACAAATGCTTTAATTGTAAATGATTCTGATGAAACTACTTTAGAGACTATAAGCTTATTTTATAAGATTGGAGTAACTAATATTAGACCAGTTCCATATATGAACGAAAATAATTATAAAGATATAAAGATAGCTATAACTCCAGGAGTTCCAGAAAAAGTCCCTAGTTCTATCTCAGATATTTTTGATTTAGGTCATAGATATATAGATATTTCTACCTTTATAGAAATAATAAACTTATTACAAATAGACTCAAAAGAAATACAATCTAATCTGGTTAAATACTCAGAAGAAATAATAAGTTTAGACACAGGTATAAAAGATAAATATAAAGAACTGTTTTTAAAGATAGAAGAATTAGATACAATATTGAACTTATCAAAAGATGGAATATTATTTACTTCAAAAGATGGTGTAATAAATACATATAATAGTAAAGTAAAAGACATCTTAAACATAAAAGAGGATATCTATGGTAAATATATTCAAGAAGTGTTTATAGATAGTTTAAAGGTTTTATTAAATGAAAAAGAGATATTGGACAAGGTTATTATATTTGATAAAAAGTATATAAATGTAAATAAAAAAAACATATACAATAAAGATGAAAAAATGGGTACATATTACAGTTTACAAGAAATAACATACATAAAAAAGCTGGAACAAAATTTAACTAAAAAATTAAGAGAAAAAGGGCAAATAGCGAAATATACATTCAAAGATATAAAAACAAATAGCCCAAAGATGCTTGAATGCATAGATTTAGCTAAAAAAGTTTCTAAATCTGATTTAAGTATACTTATTAGAGGTGAAAGTGGAACTGGTAAAGAACTCATAGCCCAATCTATACACAATAATTCAACTAGAAAAAATCAGCCATTTATAGCAGTAAATTGCGCAGCTGTTCCTGAAAACTTACTAGAAAGTCAGTTATTTGGATATGATAAAGGTACTTTTACTGGGGGGCTAAAAGAAGGAAAACAGGGATTATTTGAATTAGCAAATAATGGAACTATATTCTTAGATGAAATTGGCGACATGCCCTTAGAACTACAAACAAAGCTACTTAGAGTTCTCCAAGAAAAACAAATAATGCCTGTTGGTTCTCATAATATAATTAACATAGATGTTAGAATCATATCAGCTACTAATAAAAACCTAGAACAAATGATTGATAATAGTAGATTTAGAGAGGATTTATATTATAGATTAAATACAATTCCAATAAATATACCTCCTTTAAGGGAGAGAAAAGAAGATATCTTAATTATTATGGAAGATTTAATTAATAAAAAGTTATTGATTACACCAGAGGCAAAAGAACTTATACAAAACTATAAATGGAAAGGTAATATAAGAGAACTCCAAAATGTAACATCTTACTTAAATATTATGTGTGATGATATTGTACTTGAAAAGGACTTACCTCCAAACTTAAGGACTTTAGATAATAAGAATTCCTCATTAAAACTAAAGTATAATAAAAATGATATTTTAAATATACTAGAATTGTTGATTTTAAATAAAGAATCAGATGTTGGTATTGGTAGAGGACTAATTTTGCAAAGATTACTAGATAAAAATATTCAAATTACTGAAGGTAAAATAAAAAAAATATTTGAATATCTAAAAAAAGAAGAATTTATAATTTGTAATTCGGGAAGATATGGAAGTAAAATAACTCAAAAAGGAGAAATCTTTTATAGTAAATTAAAGTATGAAACTCTATAAGTTTATCAACTATTAAATAAAAAATCTATTAGGGAATAGTTTGTCTCCTTAGTAGATTTTTTTGTTTGCTAAATACATCAAAATTATAGTCTATTTTTATCTAATTAATAGGAATTAATAGGAATAGGATAAATAACAATTTTCCTATTTTTTTTATAAATACTCATATATAGTGCAATCTTTATCCAAAACAAAATTTTTTACTGAAAATTGCAATATAATATTTATTTTTCATACTTTTCATACAATGCAATGATTTTTTTTATTCAATATTTTTATAAAAAACAAAATTCTTAAGTAAAAAAACATGGCATAATAATTGCTTAACTATATTAACAAGACAATAAAAAGTAATTGGAGGAATAAAAATGCAACCAGCTTTAAAATTAAAAAATCAAGTTAAAGAATTAGAAAAAGATTTTGTAATAGAAAGTTGTAATTCTATAAAACCTTGGTTAATAGATGTTAGAAGAGAATTACATAGAATACCAGAATTAGCTCTTGAGGAAAATCTTACAAAACAAAAAGTCATTTCTTATTTAAAAGAAATAGGAATTGATTATATGGAATTTACAAAACACAATGGAATTATGGCATACATTTTAAAAGAAAATGCAGATAAAACTATTTGTATAAGAGCAGATATGGATGCGCTTCCTATAGAAGAAGAAAACGATATACCTTATAAATCAATACATAATGGAAAAATGCACGCTTGTGGTCATGATGCGCATACAACAATGTTACTTGGAGCATGCAAAGTACTCTATTCAATGAAAGATAATCTAAATGTAAATGTAAAATTTTTATTTCAACCAGCAGAAGAAGGTTTTGGTGGAGCAAAGTTCTTAGTTGAGGATGGGTGTTTAGAAAACCCTAAAGCTGATTATATATTTGGGCTTCATGTCATGCCACACATTAAAACAGGATTTATTGAAACGAAATACGACACATTAAATGCAAGTGTTGATACTATAGAAATAAGTGTTAAGGGTAAAAGAGCTCATGGTGCGTATCCTGAAAATGGTATTGATGCAATAGTCACAGCTTCACAAATTGTTACATCACTACAAACCATAATAAGTAGAAACCTAGAACCAAATAATGCTGCAGTTTTGACTATAGGCAAAATATATGGTGGTGATGCACATAATGTAATATGTGAAGATGTAAAATTAGAGGGTACATTGAGAACTTTAAATAGTGAGACAAGAGATTTTGTAATTAATAAGATTACTAAAATTGTTGAAGATACAGCATCTGCATTTGGATGTATTGGAACATTACACGTGAGCGATGAAAATTACCCTGCTGTTATAAATGAAAAGGAATTAGTAGATACTGTTATTTCAAGTACTAAGGAATTACTTGGAGAAGAAAAATTTATACTGAGAGCAAACCCTTCATTAGGTGGTGAAGATTTTTCTTTTTATACAGAACATTGCAAAGGAGCATTCTTCCATTTAGGGTGCAAAAACGAGGAAAAAGGACTGACTTCACCTCTTCATACCTCTAAATTTAATGTAGATGAGGATTGTCTTCCAATAGGAGTTATGATGCATGTAATGAATACTTTATATTTTAATTAATATGGTAATTAATAAAAGAATAGGAGATAAATTAATATGGAAAAAGCTAAAAAATTAGGGTTATTTAGTATGATATTATTAGGAATTAATAGTATCATAGGTTCAGGTATATTTTTACTACCAGGTAAAGTTTACAATCTAGCGAGCCAAAATAGTATATTTATATATATTTTTGCTACACTTCTGGTTCTATCAATACTTTTATGTTTTGCAGAGGCTGGAAGTATGTTTGACAAAAATGGAGGTGCATATTTATACTCCAAAAAGGCATTTGGTGATTTTATAGGTTTTGAAGTTGGTACAATGTCTTGGGTTATTAGAATCATATCATGGTCTACACTAGCAGTAGGATTTGCAACAGCTTTAGGTGCATTTTGGCCAGAAGCTGCTACTGAATATAAAGGATATATCGCAGTGGCATTAGTAACATTACTTTCAATAAACAGCTTATTTGGAATTAAAAGTACAAAGATAATGAATAATGTAATAACCATAGCTAAATTAGTACCATTAATAGTTTTTGTAATAGTAGGAATATTCTTTATAAAATTTGGTAATGTTGTTCCTTCAGGCAATGTTGTAAATTCTAGTATAGGACCAGCTATAATATTAGTATTTTACGCGTTTACTGGATTTGAATCATTTGTTGTAGCAAGTGGAGAAATGGATAATCCTAAAAAAAATCTTCCAATAGCATTAATAACTACAATATTTATATGTGCAATAATTTATATCTTAATTCAAGTTGTCTGTATGGGTATACTTGGAGACAAATTATTTGAAAATAGTATTCCAATCGCAGACGCTTCAAGCGTATTTTTAGGCAATTATGGTAAAGTATTTATATCTGTAGCAACATTAATATCTATATTTGGAATAAATATAGGTTCTTCAATAGTAACTCCCAAGTGTGGTTCTGCTCTAGCAGAAGAAGGCTCTCTTCCAGCATTTATAGGAAAAACAAATAAATATGATGCTCCATATGTAGCAATAATAATATCTTTAATCTTCTGCATACCACTTGTATTAACTGGAAGTTTTGAACAGCTTGCAGTAATGAGTGTAATTGCCAGATTTGCTCAATACATACCAACTTGTTTAGCCGTAATAGTTTTAAGAAAAAAAGCAGATATCTAGGCTTCATTTAAAATTCCTTTTGGCCCTGTTATACCAACAGTAGCTATATTAGGTAGTTTATGGCTGTTACAACAAGCTTGGGTTGAAGATATGTCAAAACCTATAACTCAAAATAGGGTTTTGATAGGATTAGGAGCAATGTTATTGATAGTACCTTTATATGTACTTATGAAAAAAAATAAAAAAATTGAATGTGAGTGCAAAGATAAGTCAGAAGATTCAAAATTATATATTCCAAGAGAAAAAATTCAGTAATATTTTATAGATTGCTTGACATTCTTTTTTATTTAAAATCTATAGAAAAAGTTAATAAAGACCTAAACTTTATTATTTACACAAAGTTTAGGCCTTTATTTTTTATAATAAGTAACATATATCAAATACTATAATCAAACATCAAAATTCAAACAAGTTTCAGGTTCATCTTCTATTTTTGCTATTTTAAACTTACATGCAATTAATGCTAGAGATACCAATGGATTTATGATATTTAATAATGCATATGGACCATACGTTAATGCAGATACACCTAATGTTGCTGTTATATACGCTCCACATGTATTCCATGGTACCAATGGAGAACTTAAAGTTCCACTATCTTCTAAAGCTCTTGATAACATCTTAGGATGTATACCTCTCTTTTTATATTCCTTATTATACATTCTTCCTGGTATAACTATAGACAAGTATTGTTCTCCTGCTATTATGTTAGTAACTGTGCAAGTTACCATTGTACATAATACTGTTCCAAATACACCCTTTGCTAACCTTAGTAAAGAAGAAGCTACTGCTTCAAGCATGCCTGTTTTTTCTAAAATACCTCCAAGAGATAAGGCACATATTGTTAAAGATACAGTAGACATCATATTCATAATCCCACCTTTAGACAATAAAGCATCTACCTCTTCTACTTGTGTTGATGAAACATATCCATTTTGTGCTGCATCTAATATTACATTCATAGATTCTCCTTGGAAAACTACTGCAAACAATACTCCTAATACAGCACCTACTATAAGCCCTGGTATAGCAGGAACTTTGAATATAACCAATCCAATTACTATTGCTGGAGCTAATAATAATACTGGTGATAAAGTATTAAATGTAGAATCTAATGTAGACCTAATTAGCTCTATCTGTTTTATATCTAATGCTTGACCTGAATACTTCATTCCGATTACACCATAAATTACTAGGCAAATTAATAATGATGGTATAGTTGAATATAACATATATTTTATATGTGTAAACAAATCTGTTCCTGCCATTGCTGGTGCTAAGTTAGTCGTTTCAGATAAAGGTGATAGTTTATCTCCAAAGTAAGCTCCAGATATTATAGAACCCACTATTAATCCAGTTGGCATACCTAAACTTTGCCCAATTCCTAAAAGTGCCACGCCTACTGTACCCATTGTACTCCAAGATGACCCTGTTGCAAGAGACACTATTGAGCAGACTAATGTGGATGCTACTAAAAAAATATTTGGTGATAAAATTTTTAGTCCCCAGTAAATCATACATGGAACTACTCCACTTACTATCCAAGTTCCTATAAGCACACCTATTATAATTATGATTAAGATTGCTTGCATTGCCATCTTTATACTATTAAACATACTTAATTCTAGGTCTTTCCATTTAAATCCAAGCCTATATACAGCTACAAGGCCTGCTACTGCTGCAGCTCCTATTAGTGGTACATGAGGTGATGAGCCATACATTAATACCCCTAAACTTAAAAATAATATCAAGCAAGTAATTGGTATCATTGCATCAAACAGATTTGCTTTTCTACATTCTCGCTCTTTCATAAAATAATTTCCTCCTAATTATTTGAACACTATACTATAATTTTCTTTGAAACATATTCGCTTGTACTAGATGACATGATACCTCCATAAGTTAATAAAAAATCTACATTGTCGCCTAATTTATAATCACATTTTGTATTACTTATATCTAATATCATGTGGTCTGAACTTGCCCCTAATATCTCTATATCAGTGTCTATTGGAATTAAAGAGTCAATATTTATGTCCTGTTTACCTATGGCTATAATTGCCCTTTTTAAGATTCCTTTATCTTCATAAACAGGTTTATTTCTAAACGCATCAACTCCTATTTCTCCAATAGGAACTGATGGTTTTTCTTTACATTCAACTATTTGACATATTAATTTGAATACATCTTGATATGTCCCATTTATATTTTTACCGTATGCCGTTTCTCTACCAAGTAAAATAGATTCACCTATTCTCAAATTATTAATACCTTCTGGCATATTATTACTTGTCATTAAATGTATAGAACTTGAATTACCTCCTGATACTATTTCTAGATTTATTCCAAATTTACCTTCTATCTTTTGAGCTATACTTACTAGCCTACCTGTATTTTCTTTAGATGGTATAATAGCTCCATAACAAGTTAAGTTTGTAGCTATACCAATTATTTTAATATTTTTTAGTTTTACTATCTCTTTTATACTATTAAAGAGGTCTTCTTCATAAAAATACCCTTCTCGTAAATCTCCTAAGTCAAACATAAGAACTATATTATGAATAATATTTTTACTTTCACATAATTCATTTAATTTCTTTATAGTTTCTAATTCTGAGTTAAAACTTATATCACAATAATTGATAACTTCTTCTAGTTCACTTATCATGGGTATTCTAATTAGTATTTTAGGTAAATTTATATTTTGTAACTTTTTTAAGTTTTGTATTCTTGAATCTGCTATATGATCTATTCCTTCATTATATACTGCTTCTACTATTTCTTTTCGTGCACAAAATGATTTAGTTACGAAAGATACTTTAATGTTTCTTTCATGACAACTCTGTAAAATTACTTTAGCATTATGTCTTAATTTTTCTATATCTATTTCTAATCTAGGGTACATAGTCCTTCCTCCTTGAAGTTTAAACTTTTTAGTAGGAGCTTAAGAGATGCTTCTTCGTATTTTTTAGATAAAACCCCTATAGATGCCATAATATAGTCATTATCTATCAATATCTTTGTTTTTTCCTTTGGAAATAGTAATTCTTTATTTTTATTGTATTTAGTTATACCATCTAATATTTTAATTCTACTAGGGAGCCTAGTAAGTGCTCCCCCTGTACCCACTATATATCTTACTTCTGTTAAATCTTTTCCTTCTGCAATTTTGGTTTTTCCAGTTGTTCCATAAATATTTCTTATTTTCCCTGAATGCCTTAACATAGCTTTAATAACAGCTTCTTTTGTCAATCTCTCCACAAATAATATTTCTTCTTTTGATTTTGGTATTGGTGGATAATTATCTATTACTTTATCAATATCTATAGATAATTCATTTTGTAAATTTTCTTTGCCTATAACTTCTACTATATTTTTCATATTTACATATACACCTAAATCTCCCTCAACACTTCTCTTAGCTACAGGTTCAGGATTAACTAATATTTTATTAATATAGTCACTCCCATATGTAACAGAATGCACATCAGTAGTTGCTCCACCTACATCTAGAGTTAATAAATCTCCAATATTTTTATATAAAAGTTTAGAAGCTTCCATTACAGCCCCTGGAGTTGGGGTAATATTTTCATTAACCATTTCTTTGATATACCTCATTCCTGGCGCTGTAGTTATGTGGTCTTCAAACACACCTTGAATGATTTTTCTTGTAGGTTCTATATTCAATAAATCTATTTTAGGGTATACATTTTCTGTTATATAAAGCTTATAATTCGTATCTTCAAATATTAACCTTACTTCTTCTTGATTTTCAACATTACCAGCATATATAACTGGTATACCTAAACTCATAGAAGCTATCATTTCAGCATTATAAATAGCTGTATCTCTTTCTCCATAGTCAACTCCACCAGCTATTAAGATTATGTTGGGATTTATTTCTTTTATTTTCTTTAAATCAGTTCTTTTAATTCTACCTGATGTTACTTGACGAATAACAGCTCCAGCTCCTAGAGCAGCTTCTTTAGCTGCTTTTACTGTCATATCATACACTAATCCATGAACAGTCATTTTTAATCCACCAGCTGCACTAGAAGTTGCAAACATATCATTATACTTTATATCATCTACAGATAATTTATTAGCTAAATCTTTAATAGCACCCGATAAGCCATTTCTTACATCGCCACCTTCAAATACTGTTGTTGGAGCCTGACCTTGACCCGAAAATACAGGATTATCAGAATCAATATTATGGAAAGCGTTTACTACAGTGGTAGTACTTCCTATTTCAGCTACCAACACATCTATTTTTAAAGAAACTTTTTTATTCTCCATTATTTATTATTCATTTCTCTTCTTTTTTCAACTAAGAAAGTGGCTACATGTATACCTTTGCTGTTTCTTCCAAATCCAGCATCTATTCCTTGTTCAATGGCTATTTCAGGTGTTACCTGTGTTCCTCCACAAGCAATCATTACTTTATCTCTTATACCTTTTTCTACACAATAATCGTGTAATTTCTTCATATTTTTATAATGAATATCATCATGACTTATTATTGTAGATGCAAGTATTGCATCTGCATTTAGCTCTATTGCTGCGTCTACTAATTTTTCTACAGGTACAGAAGTTCCCAAGTAATGACATTCTATACCATATTTTTCAATACCACCATGTTTTATATCTATTATTTCTCTTAAACCAACTGAGTGTTCGTCTTCTCCAACTGTAGCTGAAACTATTTTCATAGGCTTTTCTTCTATATCTGCTCTTATTTCTTCATCAGTTAGTACTTTAGGTTCTTCTGGTATTACTAAGTCATTTAAATCTATATCAAATGGAACTCTTCCCTTCACTTCTATCCTAGTGCCTTCGGATTCATGCATAACTTCTCTACTTATAACTTCAACTTCTTGTAAATTCATTTTTTTGACAAATTCCAATGCTGCAAACTCAGCTGTTCTTTTATCAGTAGGAAGCATCATTGTTATCATCACAATTCCATCTGCACACCATTCCATTTCAGGTTTGATTTTAGTTCCACCTCTGTATTCCTCTGATTCTTTTAGTCTATTTTCTACATTATCAAAATCATCAAGTTCATCGATATATATTATTTTGTTTGGATTTTCAAATGTACATCCATCTATTAATATTGATGGATTATCTATAGCTTTTTCATCATATTGAGCTACATTATTGTATCCAAAGTGAGCAGTTACAGGTGCTAAATAATCTTTATCTCTTTCATAAACAGTACCCTCACCAACTCCGCCTTTTATTTTTCTAGATATACCATCACCATTTCTTTCTGGATAATTTCCTGAGTCAACGAAGAATCCTTGTTCTACTGATTCAAAATATCCTCCAACTTCAAAGATTTCTTCCATATATAGTACAGCTCTTTCTTTAAGCTCTCTTGCTTTGTATCTTAATTCTCCAACATCCTTAAGTTCTATCATATCCATAAGACCATCCATGCCAACTAAAGCTTGCTTTGCTGTATCACATGCTTCTATGTTGTATATATGCCAAGGTACATTTCTACCTTCGTCAGGTGTTATAGTTGATTGTATGTCAGCTCTAGTTAAGACTGATGTTAATAAATTTAATACATGAGTAACTGTTGCTTCTCTAGTTGATGATTCCATATATTTAGTATTCATTTGAGCTCTCATCTTATAATCACTAAATAATTCTCTAAGTGCAACAGCATAAGGTAAGTCTATTCTTAAACATGGTGCTGGAGGGGCTGTTGGTGGCACTGTTGATAAGCATATATTACTTTTATCTATTCCTATTTTTTCTGAAAATATAGAATTTAAAGCGTGTTGAACCATAAGTTCAGGCATTACCTTCCATGCTTCTCTAGCAGTAGCATTAGCATTATGTGCTCCATCTATTTGAGCTATATTTGCAAAAGCCATTATTTGCTTAGCTTCACAAGCATCTACAAAAGATCTTACCATGTTTATATTTCTATATAGAACATTATATTGTGGGTCTTGATGTGCTCCATTGACCCCTTCTTCAGCAAACATTACTGCTACTTCAGGACCCGCAACACCACTTACATATGAATGGTAATTAATAGGTCTACCAACTTCTTCTTCTATAAAGTCAAGAGCTTTTCTTTGAGCTCTTACTTGTTTTCTTGTTATTGGAACACCTCCTATACCTTGAGGGGTTCCTTCTATAAGTCCGTCAAAATGTGATTGCCCAGCAGTTCTAATGACCATTAAGTGGTCAGCACCATGATGAGCTGCCATCCTCATTCTTCTTATATCATCTTCAAATCTTCCAGAAGCTATTTCAGTAGTAATAATTGGGCTTGGTTGAGGGTCTATATTATTAAAATATTTAGATGATGGTAACCCTACACTCTTCTTTAAAGGTTTTGTACAGTCTTTATATTCAAAAGGTCCCATTTCAAGATTTTCCAAGTGTTCTCTCCAAACCCAACCTCTTCTTTTTGGTTTATATTTATCCAAATCTTTTAATATATAGTCTATATCTAATTTTTTATTTTCCTTTAACATGATTCTACCCCTTCTCTAAATAAACATGTAACTTCATCCCAATATTCACCATTAACTAATAATAAACCAGCTTCTCTAACTGATATATTTTTAGATTTAGCAAGCTTATAAACTACATGCCCTGCTCCCTTACCTATAAGACCTCTTTCCATAACACCTTCTAAAATAGGTTTTACCTCAAGAGAAGAAAATCCCATTCTTAACAAAACAGACCTTTCTATTGATGGCGTTGTATTCTTTTTGCCAAGGTCTATCATTGGTTCTACTATCTGGGCAGCTAAACTCCAAAATCTTTCTTTTAACTCATCATCGCTCAATTTCTGAAGATGTTTTCTTCTAACCTCAAAATCATCCTCTCTTTTTTTCATGAACATTCCCCCATTCATATTAATTTAAGTGAATTTTCCAACTATTCATTTCATGTTAAATTAAAAAATAGTAATTATTATAAATTATCTAACGTATCAATAACAAAATCTCTTGAACTTTTTACTTCTTTCATTAGAAATTCTATATCTTCATTACTTAGACTATTAACATTATCAATACCATTATGAGATATACAATTTTTTATAAATGATTTTCTTATTTTATTTATGTCGATATCAACACATTTTAATAATTCTGGTCTTTCTGGTAATATTAAGTTTACTCCTGCAATTTCTTCTCTTGGATTTCCAAATTTTATATCTATTCCATTTTCTTTTGCAAATGTAAGCTGTGGACATATGTGTTTACCTGCACCTGTATACTCTGTCTCTTGTACTACTACAACTTTATCTTCATCCAATTCTTGTGCTAAGGAAAATGCTGCTGCTAAAGATGTATTTCCAGCAGGTCCTCTTTCTATACCTTCCAACTGTGCCAATAATTCAGTTGTATAGAAAACTTCTCCTTGTTTTACTAACACATATCTGTCCATATATCTAAGTGGTCTAGCTGCAGACCTAGGTACATCTGACCTATCAGGCCATGTACAGAATGGTATACCAAAACCTGTATGTCCTGTTGTAAATGATTTTTTATTAAATTGACTATCACTAGCCATGTGTAATCCTTTTAAATCAACACTTGCTCCAACTACTTTTGTATTAAGAGAACCAGCTTTTATTAGTCCTCTTGCTGTTCCAGTGAGATTACCTCCACCTGCATTTGTACAAACAACTACATCAGGGTCTTTTTTATATTTTTCTCTAAATTGAATAGCTAGCTCATATCCTAAAGTTTCTACACCTGCAATTCCAAATGGTGAATATAACGATGCGTTAAAATAGCTTGTTTCTTCTAGTAGGACTAAGAATGTATAAAATAATTCTGGTCCAACAGTTAATTGAATAACTTCTGCACCATATGCCTCACATTTTCTTGCTTTCTCTATAATCTCAGGTTGACCTAGACCATTAGAATCATAACATTCTTGAACTATTATACATTTTAAACCCTGCATTGCTGCCTGAGATGCTACAGCTGCTCCATAGTTACCACTAGTAGCTGCTATTACACCTTTATATCCCATTTTTTTAGCATGATATACTGCAGTAGCTGCTCTTCTTGCTTTAAAACTACCAGATGCATTCATTGCTTCATCTTTTACAAATATTCTAGCACCTTTACCTTCTGGAGCACATCTTCTAGCCAACTTAGTTAAATTTTTAAGTTCTATTATAGGAGTATTTCCAACAGCATATTGTGATTGAATTGCTTCAATATCTTGTAATGTATATCCTGTTTCACCCATCATTTTTTCATAGTCAAATCCTATTCCTTCTTGTTCAAAAGATGAGTAATCCAATCCAATTGCGTTTTTCATTATTTCATTGTTTCTTCCCATGACAGCTTGATAGCTCATATCTTTCATTGATGCTGCATTATTCATTATATACACCTCCAAATAATATTTCTTTAGCCTGTATTCCTATTTGGAGTAACTCAGGTATACATTTACCATAATCATGAGTATAATATGGATTTACTTTAAGTAAATTACCTTTTACAAGTCTACCCGTAATTGTTTTAACTTCTACTAAATCACCTATAGAGGCATCCTTTTGTATAAACCCTTTAACCCACATTTCTAAGGATACTTTCTTAGTATCCTCTGGAACTTGTGGAGCTCTTTCTTCTGGAGTCAACACTATATTGTGTATAATAACCCAATCATTAATTTTAGCATCCATTTTTTCATCCCCTTATCAGCTAACTGTTATTTTATTAATTTGCTTTTGACTCTTCTTCTAACTCAATTTCTATCTGATTTCTTATATCTCCCATTATTGCTCTAGGTACTGGTATATCCAACATAGTTTTAAGGCCTGGTCTAGCATTTATTATTAATGGAATAGAGTTTACTATCATTGCATAAGTACCTACCCCTCCAGGTATTTCAGGATTTATTTGTAAATCAATATTTGGTATCCCTTTTATTGATACATAGTCTCCTGTTTTAATACCTTCTGCTTCAGGTATTATCTGTTGTGGATGCTCCATTTCAATTAAAACGTCTCCATTTACATATCCATATCCACATTGTCTACAACCAGCAACATTTCCAGCCAATGCCTCTCCGTACTTAGATTTTCTATCTACTGTAGTCATTATTGGTTCTTTTGTTTGTTCTATCTTATCTAGTTTCCACCCTAATCCATCAGCTATCATATTTATTGATTCTACAAATCCTACATGACCTGCTATAGTATTATTTTCTACACCTTTTATGAACTCTTCTTTTGTTACTCCAACACCTTGTTCTACCATAACAGATTTTCCAAATGGTGATAAATCATTTACCCTCTTCGCTTTTATACTATTAACTTCTTCACAAGTACCTGAAAGCGCTAATACTAGTAAATCTAGTACAAACCCTGGATTGATTCCTGTTCCAAGAATACTTACTCCATTCTCTTTTGCAACTTCATCCATTTTCTTAGCCAAGTCTGCATCATCAGCTTGTGGATATGCCATTTGTTCTGCTGTTGATATAACATTTATTTTTCTATTTAATAAGAACATTATTTTATCAAAAGCCTTTTTAGTAAATGAATCAGTTGCTAATAAAACAACATCTACACTTTTTTCTTTAAAAACTTCTTCATAATTTCCATTGATAATAACTTCTGTTCTTTCTCCTCTTTCAATTCCTAGGACATCATACATACTTTTACCTGAAGTACTTCTACTGCAAACAGATACTATTTCTATACCTTCTTTTTTTAAAATCATATTAGCCATGCCTATCCCCATAGCTCCAAATCCCCATATACCAACTCTTACTTTTCTCATATATACACCCTCCTAAAAATTTATATTCTTAATTATTAGTTAAAGCATGAATCGTGCCAACTTCAAAACAAAAATAAATATTTATTAGAACGTTGAAACTATAATTATCTTGTTATGTATTTTCATAAATAAAAAATAATATTTTTTCTGAGAAATAAAAAAAGAGCAAAAAAATTTGCTCTTTTATAATAATTTTGCGCCTTTATTTTTCTTTTTTATTTTACTTCTTTATAGGACTTTAATATTATATTTTTTTATTTTATATTGTAAATTTTGCCTATTCATACCTAAAATTGATGCAGCCTTAGTTATATTATATGATGCCTTTTCTAATGATTCATATATATACTTCTCTTCTATCTCACTGAGAACATTATTAAGTGTCTTATTCTCTAAATCATTTAAAGAATAAGTATTCCCCTCTTTATTCTCTTTAAGATTGTAATAGTCATTTAAATTAATCATGCTTGTTTCTATTTGTATCTCGTTTTCCATCATACTCATAGTACAATAAATTATGTTTTCTAGTTCTCTTATGTTCCCTTGCCAGTCATAATTTTTTAAAACCCTGATAGCTTCATCTGAAATACCTACTACTTTTTTATTTAACTTTTTATTATACTTTGAAATAAATTTTTTGCATAATACAGATATATCCTCTTTTCTATCTCTAAGAGGAGGAATTTTTATATCTATTATGTTAAGCCTATAATATAAATCTTTTCTCATTTTATTCTCATTTAAAATAACTTTTGGACTTTCATTTGTTGTTGCAATAATTCTTACATCAACAGGTATATCCTTAGTCCCTCCAACTCTTCTTACATAACCTTCCTGCAAAACTCTTAGCAATTTAGCCTGTAACATAATAGGCATGGAGTTTATTTCATCCAATAATAATGTCCCTTTGTTAGCTTGCTCAAATAAACCCGGCCTGTCTATTGCCCCTGTAAATCCTCCCTTAGCAGTTCCAAATAGTATTCCTTCGAATAATGATTCTGGTAAAGCTGCACAATTTTGTGCTATAAATGGATAATTTTTTCTATTACTTCCATAGTGAATGGACTGGCTAAATAGCTCTTTGCCTGTCCCAGTTTCACCATATATAAATACTGAGGCATCAGACTTACAAGCTTTCTTAGATTTTGTTATTGCCTCTTTAATCAGATTACTTTCCCCTAAAATATCATCAAATTCATAGCCCTTTTTTTGTTTATTGTCAACTTTATTAATTAAATTTTTTTTATAGCTTCTGTTTAATAAATTTTCTATAGTTGTCATATTCTTTGATATTTCAAGTGCCCCTACAAATTCTCCTTTAATATCAATTGGTATCGTAGTATTTATTGCTGTTATTTCTTTTCCATTTTTATCTAGATATTTTTGAATATTATCTTTAATAATTTCCCTTTTTTCCAAAACTTCTACTAGTGTACTTCTATTTATTTTCATTTTGCTGACTATATCAAAAAATGAATTAGTTAAAACATCATGTCTATTCATTTTTTCCATTTTTTGTACAGAATCATTGTAGATTATAGTTTTCCCTTCTTTATTAACAAAATGTACCCCTTCATCAATATTTTCCAATATTTCATTCATTACTTTAAAAAATATTTCTTGGTTCAACTATATCACCCCAGTACCTAAATATATAACAACCCAAAAATAAGTAAAATATTTCTATATATTTATCTTATCACATATTTATGATATTTTTTATGTCCATTATATTTTTAATTAATACTTGATGAACTACATAGTAAAACATGAATAGTAAGGGTTATATTCTTAGTATTTTCCCTTTTGTTGATATTTCCTTATAAAAAAAAATATTCTAAATATATTATTTATACTCAAATATTACCTAAAAAAGAGTATTTTTATACCTTTATTCTCGTACATATTTTTAACTTAAAGTATAAACTTTATATAAAATAAGTTAAAATATACTTAATTAAGATACGTAAAAAGGAGCTATCACAGAACAAATTTAATTTACTCATGCGATAACTCCATTCTACAAACTAATATTTAATTTTCATGATATTTATTTCTAAAAAGCAGTCTCATGCCCAACATAACAGGCTATGCCATTATCTAAAAATATGTCCTGTAATTCTTCAAGATGCTCTTCATCAACATCTCCTTTATCAGAATACTCATATTCTTTACCTAATTGAATCCATTTTGACTCTCCTAGTCTATGAAATGGTAACAGATTGATTTCTACTAAATTATTTTTATGCATAAAAGATATAATATCATTTATATTTTCTATACTATCATTAAATCCTGAAATAACTGGTACTCTAAGTACTAATCTTCCACCCCAGTCAGAGTTTACAAGATTTGATATGTTTTCTAATACTAAATCATTATATACACCTGTTTGTTCCTTATGCTTTTCTCTATCCATATGTTTTATATCAATAAATGCAAAGTCGATATCCTTAAATATATTATTAAAAATTTCATTCGAAACACATGCACTCGTTTCAATAGCAGTGTGCACATTTGTTTCATGACATTTTAATAGCACTTCATGTAAAAATTCATGTTGAAGTAGTGGCTCTCCTCCACTAAATGTTACTCCTCCATTACTTCTCCAGTTATTAGAATCACGCTTAATCACCTTTACAAGTTCCTCTACAGTATAGGGCTTTGCACATAATTTAAACGCATTATAATAACACGAGTTGACACATTCAAAACTCTCACAATTCTTACATATGCCCCAATCTATGACTGGCTTATTGTCAAGGTCAAAACTCAATGCACCATTTTTACATTTACCATGACATACAGTACATCCATTTTCATATTGACAAGACAACTCACTAAACATCATATGTGGTCTAACAGTCCAACTTTCAGGATTTGCACACCACTTACAACTAAGTGGACATCCATTTAAAAACACAGTTGTTCTACAACCTGGCCCATCATGAACTGAAAAGCTTTGTATATCAAAAATCATTCCTTCTAATTGTCTTTGACTATTCATTAAACACATGCCCTTCACAAGTAATTGCGTTTAATGTTGAGTATACCCAATCTTCATTCTCTAGCCCAACACATTTACCTATACCTTCATCATTAGCATCAACAAAATTTTTACAATTTTTACATTTTGGCATTACTTTTATTTCTGAACATGCTTCATCATCTAAATTAATCATTTGTTTTGATAATCTACAAATCCCTTTAGTCGCATCTACTGCGCAAAAATTCATACAATCACTATGTTTTCTCATATTTTACACCCCTTCATACTCTGTTCTAGCAATTACTTCATCTTGTATTGGTTTACCTAGTTCACACCAGTATTGAGTAAATCCAGCAACACGTACCATTAGTTGACGATAATTATCAGGATTTTTTTGTGCGTCTTTCAAAGTTTCTGAGTCCACAACATTGTATTGAATATGGAATCCACCTTTTCTCAAGTAACTTCTTGTTAAATCTAACAATTTTTTTGTTCCTTGTTGTCCTCTAATAGTTGTAGGATGAAGTTTTAAATTCATTTGAGAATTTTGAACTACTGCTTGATCCCAAATAGTCGCAGATTCAAATAATGCATACACACCATTTTTATCTGTTCCTGCATATGCAGAAACTGAACCATCTGAATATGTTGTTCCACTTAATCTACCATCTGGGGTAGCTAAAGTAGCAGCTCCTTGTGGTCCATGTGTAGATACAGAAATTTGACAAGGATACATTTTTTTAGCATATAAAGATTGTGCTTCTTCACACACTTTTGCTAGCCATATTTCATAATTTTTAAGAATCATATCTGCATACAAATCATTGTTTCCATATTTAGGTGCATCAAGACAGGCCTTATAAATAGCATCATATTTGCCAGTCTTATCCACTTTTACTTGGTCTGCCATAGAATAATTACCAACTTCTAATGCATCTTTAAATCCAAAATTATTTAATACAGCATCCTTCATTTCTTCAACTGTAAAAGCTTTGTCATCATATACAAGTTTTTTAAGTGCAGCAAATGAGTTAACCATAGTAACAGTTCCACAAGTTTCTACATTTAATGTTGCATTATAACGATATCCCATATTTCCTATATGTTGACCTTTATCTAAACAGTCTGGTTTTAATAGAGAATTTATTATAGAAGTATCAAACTTTCTCCATATATCTAACTCAATATTATTTGCTCTCTCAAGAACATTTATTGCTTGTTTATAATAGTCTTTAAATACTTCTACAACTTCTTCATAAGTATCTAATGGCTTATTATGAGGTTCAAATACTTGTATATTCATACGATGGTCTTTACCATTCATAAGAACAAGTTCTAATATTTTAGGATTAGCAATAAAGTGAACTCCAGAACCAGCAGATTGTCCTGCTCCACCTGCAATAGAATATGTCTTTCCATTTAAAGTCAGTTGTTTCCAGCATCCTGGAGATGTTTCCAGACATCCACCTAATGCAAATGCTCTAGCTTCTTCAACAGTCATTCCTTCATCAGCAAATTGCTTCATCATAAATGTTGTCCCATTTGAATTGTTTACCCATGCTGGATAACCAGAACCAAGTTTTGTACATTCAACAGCTTTCATTAAAAAATCTTCTGGAAGTTTTTCATCATATAACATAGTTAAGCTAGGCTGAGGAGTTCTACATCTCATACTTGCCTCTAATAATAATTCTTCTAATTCATTAGCTCCTGTAGAACCATCTTCTCTTAACCCACCTATAGATAAAGTATTGAATGTATTTCCTGATAAGACTCCTCCATTTACACCTGCTGAAGCAAAACAGTCAATACAAGTGATTTTTATTCTATAAAGTTCTAATAATTCAATAACTTCTTCTTTTGTAATTAGTCCTTTTTCCATATCCTGTTCATACCAAGGATATAAAATTTGACCAAAACGACCTATAGACATACCAGATATAGCATCTTCATTTACTGATGCTATATGAATTGTATAAGTCAATTGAAGAGCTTCTCTAAATGTACGAGGTTGTTTATGTGCAATATGTTCTAATATCTCTACTAAATCTGAATATTCTTTTTTTGATTCTAAATCTGTTTCTATACTCTCTAAATATTTTGCATGTTTTGCATAGTTTAAAATCCAAGCTTGTAACCCTTCAATGACTTGAATAACAGCTTCATAAAAATATAGACGATCCATTCCGATAAGCCCATCTCCAGATGCATTTCCTGCAACTGCTTTTTTACATTCTTTTGCCATTTCTATAATTCCATCTAATCCATAATTTAAAGGATAAAAATAGTTTATAACTTCTCTACCTTGAGGAAGTGTATATCCTGAATCAAACATACATATAAGTGTACTCATTAAATTTTCTTTTAAATCATAATCTGGCATCATCTTTTCATAGTGAAATCCTAAATCTTCAACTGATTTTCCAACCCATTCCTTTGCCATTTTTACAAGAACAGGTACTTCTTCTTTTCTCATTCCAAATTTACCAGCTATTGAAACAACATTTCCAAAACTTTCAGTTACATTTCCTCCACCAGAACCAAATTTTGTAAGCTCATCTGCTGTATTACTAGCTAATTTCTTTGCTTCTTCTTTCATTTGTTCTCCCTGAGCAACAAAGAAACTTTCACTTACCCAAGGCATTGGGAAAGAACCTCTATAATGGCGTGTTTTTTGCATTACTATCTTCTCACCAGGTATTATATTTGGTGTCATATGAGAAAAAGCAGCTTTAAGAGCTTTAGCTCTTCTAACTACTGCTATATCCCCATCTGATTTTCTATATTCTCTATTGTACCAATATGGAAATTCCATATCAGCTGTAGACAATGTATTGTAATATACATTCAATAAATCATCTGCTCTTTTACTTGCTTTTTTTTCACTAAGTTCATCTAAATTTTCCTGATTTTGAAAATTTGCTTTAATATTTTTTGCTTCTAAAATACTTCTTATTTTATCTTCTTTACTTTGACTCATTTCTTCCCCTCCTTAAACTTTCTATACTTAGTATAAAACTTTTTAAGAAGGGAAAAAAAGAGTCTATTACCCACTTTCTAAAATAATCTTTCTACAAAAAAATAAAACTTAAAACATTTTAGACCATAAATTTACCTTATATCTAAATATCTAAAAACCTACTGATTTATTAAAATATAAAGATTGTCCATTGTCTTGTTTTAAGCTTTAACATATACTATATTTAATTTTATAAAAATACTTGCTCAATATATTTTTAAACTTAGTTTATATTACTGGTTTATCTTAAGATTTGGAACTGCATTCAGACTCATATCATGTGTTTTATTGTTTATAAAATTATAATATCCTGCGCAACCTATCATAGCAGCATTATCTGTACATAAAATTAAAGGAGGATATTTAACTATAATTCCACTCTCTTTTGCAAGTTCTGTTATTTTAGCTCTAAGACCAGAGTTGGAAGCAACTCCACCAGAAAGAGTTATAACATCATAACCTTTATCTTTTGTCGCTTTTAATGCTTTAGTAGCTAAAACTTCAACTACTGCTTCTTGAAAAGATGCAGCAACATCTTCAACTACTATTTCTTCGTTTTTCATCCTTTTTCCATTTAAATAATTTAATACAGAAGATTTTAGACCACTAAAACTAAAGTCATAGCTATCATCTTCTAAATAAGCTCTTGGAAATTCTATAGCATGCTTATTCCCTTTTTTAGCTAAATTATCAATAATAGGTCCTCCTGGATACCCCAAATTCATAGCCCTTGAAATCTTATCAAAGGCTTCTCCAGATGCATCATCTCTAGTCTTTCCTAAAATTTCATATTTACCATAATCTTTAACTTCTACTAAGTGAGTATGACCTCCAGATACTATTAATGTTATAAAAGGAGGTTTTAAATCTTTATGCTCTATATAGTTTGCACTTAGATGTCCTTCAATATGATTTACTCCTACAAGAGGAATATCCAATGTATATGCAAGTGCTTTAGCATAAGATAATCCTACTAATAAAGCCCCTACTAGTCCTGGGCCATATGTAACTGCAATGTGGTCTATATTATTAAATCCTATATTTGCCCCATCTAAAGCTTCTTGAACAACTATATCAATATTTTCAACGTGTTTTCTTGAAGCCACCTCTGGTACTACTCCGCCAAACTTTTTATGTGTTTCTATTTGAGTAGAGATTATGTTTGAAAGTACTTCTCTACCATTTTTTAAAACTGATGCAGCTGTTTCATCACAGCTACTCTCTATAGCTAATGTTATTATATCACCCATAAACTCTACACCTCTTTTAATTGATTCCACATTATAATTGCATCTTCTTTGTTATCATTATAGTATTCTTTTCTGATTCCACCCATTTTAAATCCATATTTTCTATATAGATTTTGTGCTATTTTATTTGATGCTCTAACTTCTAATGTCATAGACGCAATATTATTATCTTTACATAAATCAACTAATCTTTTTATTAACTTATCTCCTATTTTTTTGCCTCTATAGTCACTATGAACAGCCACATTATTTATATGACCTTCATCAAGTATAAGCCAAATTCCAACATATCCAACTACTTTTCCATCTAGTTTTGCTACTATATACTTTGCTACTTCATTAGATAACTCTTTTCTAAAAGATTCTTTTGACCAATAATCTTCAAAACAATTTTTTTCCACTTCAAAAACTTCATCTATATCTTTAATAGTCATTTCTTCTATTTTTACATCATCTATTATTTGTTTTGTATTATCTTTCATTATTTATCCTCTTCATTTTTTCGTCATATTGTACTTCGGCCTGAGATTTTCTGATATACATAGGGTTTATTGTATAACAAGTATGTACATCTATATTTTTACTATATTTATTTAGTGCTACAGAACATAAGCTTCCTGCTTTAGATACATTATGAGCTGGTGAAGGTATCTTTATATTTTTTACGTTTTCTAGCTCATCCTTATATTTATAAACAGCTTCTCCAACTATTATAAATTCTTCATCACTTGATTTAATTTCCTTTAGTAAAGTTTCAAATTCTACAACATCGACACTATCTAACTCTATTAACTCTCCATCTTCAAACTTATATTTAGCTGAATACACCTGATTTTTTTGTGCATCTAATATAGAGCATATTTTTCTTTTACATAAATTCATATTACCTGCTAAAGATTCTAAAGAATTTACTGCTATTATTGGTAGATTATTTACATGGGCTATAGCTTTTACTGTAGCCATACCTATTCTAAGACCTGTAAATGAACCAGGGCCTATACATATAGCTAACAAATCCATCTCTTTTATGTTTAAATCACTTATATCCAACATATTTTCTATCATTGGCATAAGCTTTTGTGAATGAGTTTTTTTGTTATTTACTGTAAACTCACAGATTAAATTATCATCTTCAACAACTGCTACACTTGCTGCCATAGAAGATGTATCTATACCTAATATCTTCATTATTTAATCAACTCCTCAACTATACTTTTATAATAATCTCCTTTTGGAGTTAATATCATTTCTCTTCCTTCATCTTTGTACCTTAATTCTATGTTTAAATATTCTTTTGGAAGTATATCTTCTATTAAATTACCCCATTCAATTATACAGATTCCATTTGAATTTATATATTCATCATATCCAATATCATACATTTCATCACTACTACCAATTCTATAAACATCAAAATGATACAAAGGTATTTTTCCTTCATATTCGTTTATTATAGTAAAAGTTGGGCTTGTTATATAATCATTTATACCTAATGAGTCTGCTAAGCTTTGTGTCATTGTCGTCTTTCCAGCTCCTAAATCCCCCACTAAACAAATTACACTACCTTCTTTTAATAATTTACCTAATTTATATCCTATTTCTCTAGTTTTACTTTCATTTTCTAAATATATTTTTGCCATTAATTCATCTCCATCTTGATATAATCGTCGTGTGAATTTATATCACTGCTTAATTAATTATAGTATAAGCCCCAACTATTATAAAGTACTTCTATTTATCTTTTTTGTTTATCTTTCAATATTGATGATTCTATTAAAACTTATATATAATCATCAATAGCAATCCTTACATATTCTTTTGCCTTACAATTTTGTTTCAGGGCTTCTTTACATATTTCCTCTGATTGCTCTTTTACATACTTGAGAGATTTATAATTTTCTTTTACTGCTTCAATGCACATTTTTTCTGTTTGATTCTTTATATACATAAGCATCTTTCCATTTTGTCTTACAATCTCTGTACATATCTCTTCTGTATAGTTATCTATGTAATTTAGTACATCTTTAATATTGTACTTTTTATCCAAGTATCTTATAGCTCTTATACATGTTTCTTCTGTCTTATTATTAACAAATTGTAGGCTTCTTCCATCTTGTTTAACTGCTTCTAAACATATTCTTTCTGTCTGCTGATTTACATATTGTAATGCCATACCATTTTGACTTACAGCTTCAATACACATTTTTTCTGTTTGGTTTTGTACATATTTAAGTGCTTTATAGTTTCGTTTTATTGCTTCTATACATAATTCTTCACTTTGTTCTCTAACATATGCAAGACACCTGCCATCTTTTTTAATTGCTTCTAAACATATTTTTATTGTTTGAACCTCTAAAGCTTTTAATATACTTACAACATCTATATTAGAAGAACATCTTATTGCTTTTATAATAAGTTCTTCTGTTTGACTTCTTACATACTTAAGTGCATTGCAATCTTTTTTTATTGCTTCAAGGCATATATACTCAGTTTGTTCTTTTACATATTCAAGTGCTCTATAATTGTACCTTATAGCTTCTAAACATAATTCTTCTGTTTGCTCTTTTACATACTTCAAAGCTTTATAATTCTGTCTTATAGCTAAAATACACATACCATCTGTTTGATTATTTATATTTTCTAATTCATGATAGTCATACTTCACTCTTTCCATATTTTCAATATATTCATTCGTAATATACTTTAAAGAATCTCCTAACATTTTACTATCAATGCCTATATGAATATTTTCCCAATCACTATTAAAATAATACCCTTTATCGTCTAAAAATACTTTTTTCATTTTTTTACATACTTTCATAAATCTACTCTCCTATCATCGTTAAATTAGTTTTTATTAAGAATTACAGTTCAAAACATTATTTATTCTTAATAATAACTTTATTTTTTGTTTATTATGAATTCGCTCTGCATATTGTAGATACCTTTTTAGTATTTTAATAGTTAATCGTTTTAATTCTTCCTTTATTTTAAAAATTAAATCTGTCTAAATATTTCTTATTTTAAATACATTTTTTGATAAATTAATAAAGCCATAATGTATTTAATACATCAATCACAACATGAGACTGAAGTTATAAATAAATTATGGCTTTCCAATATATTTAATTTTAAAATTTTATATTTTCTTGTCTGATTATTTTTTTATTACATTTCCCATTTTTTTATAAAGTGGTAATGTTACTAAAGATATTATCACAGCTTTTAGTACATTAAATGGAGCTATCATCCAAATTACAAAAGTAAATAGGTCATGAATCTTAGGATTTATAGCTGAACCTAACCCTATTATAGCATCTAGTCCCATAAATTGACCATAAAGTGGTAACATTACAAAGTAATTTAACACTGAGCCAATTATAGTCATAGCTATTGTTCCTAATACAAATCCAATTAATATGCCTTTTAAATCTTTCCTTTTCTTATATGAATAACAAAGTATCATTACATAAGAACCACCAATTAATATATTTGCAAACTCTCCTACTCCTACAGTTGTTGTTGCTGTAATCGCTTGTAGTATATTTTTTACTACAACTATTCCAAATCCAACTAATGGTCCTAAAGACATCCCTCCAAATATTGCTGGAATATCTGATAAGTCAATTTTTAAGAAATCTGGAAATATACCTGGTATTGGTGCTTGAATAAACATTAGTAAATAAGATATTGCTGATAAAATTGACATTACTACTAAAGTTCTTGTTGAAATCATATTACTTCTTTTTGCTGTACTTTGCATAATTATTATCCTCCTAATAAATATATTTATATTTTTTTAGGAAAAACAAAAAACTCGAAGACCTTATCTTCGAGTTTTTATGGATATAGTTTAAACAAACTAAAATAAACTTATTTATATTCCATAAATATCTTCTCTCATCCAGACTTTACTGTCGGCTTTGGAATTTCACCAAATCAACCACATAAGTAGTTCGCGGGCTATACCGCCGGTAGGGAATCTCACCCTGCCCCGAAGATCTTCTTTGATTTTTTAATTTTCCTTACACTCTTATATTAGTTAATTTTTTAATAATTGTCAAGTTATTTTTTTTCATACACTACTTTCCCATTTATTATAGTGTAAAGTACATTACTTTGAATCTCTAGTGGAGAATTATCCCAAATTACTATATCTGCATCTTTACCAACTTCTATAGAACCTACTCTATCTTCAATTCCTAGAGTCTTAGCTGGATTTATTGTAATGGATTCTATTGCTTTTTCTTCTTTCATTCCATGCTTAACTGCTATCCCTGCACATATTGGAAGATATTGAACTGGTATTACTGGATGGTCTGTCATTATACATACATCAAGTCCTGCATTTGAAAGTATTCCAGCTGTATTAAACGTTAAATTTCTAAGTTCAAATTTAGACCTTTCTGATAATGATGGCCCTACTATTACAGGAAATCCTTCTTCCAATAGCTCCTCCACTATAAGATGACCTTCTGTACAATGGTCTAATGTAAGCTTTAAATTAAACTCTTTTGCAATCCTTATGGCTGTGAACATATCATCAGCTCTATGGGCATGTGCTTTAAAAGGAATTTCTCCTCTTAAAACGGGTATTAAACTTTCCATTTTTATATCATATTCAGGTTTTTCACAATCTTCATCATCATGACTTTCATACAGGTCGACTTCCTCTAAATATTCTTCTGCTTTTTTAAGATTCTCTCTAAGTAATGAAGCTATTGCCATTCTAGTTTGTGGAGATTTATCATCTTGACCATAACAGCTTTTTGGATTTTCTCCAAAGGCTATTTTAGATGCTACTGGATTTTTTATTACCATTTTATCAATTCTTTTCCCATAGGTCTTTATAGCTATACATTGACCTCCCATAACATTTGCACTTCCAGGAGTTGTACATACAGAAGTTATACCACCTTCAAAAGCTTCTTTAAATGTTCTGTCCATTGGATTAACCCCATCTATAGGATTTAATTGTGGTGTTATTGGGTCAGTTTCTTCATTTCCATCTGCTCCTTCAAATCCTATACCATCTTCCCACAATCCTAAATGAGTATGGGCATCTATAAACCCTGGAAACACAAATTTACCACTTGCATCTATCACCTCTACATCTAAAGGTGCTATTAAGTCTTTTCCTATCTCTATTATTTTTCCTTGGTCTATAAGTATATCTCCCTGAATTATTCCATTTGTTATGGTATTTATATTACCATTTTTTATAAAAACCATTCATTTTCCTCCTGATTTTCAATACTATACTAACTATTTTAAATATTATCTCTTTACAGTCTCATTTCATAATTTCTTAAATTTTTTATTATGCTACTTACATTTATAATTGTTACACATAAGTATCATAACTAAACATAAATTAACCTATTTTTTCATTGATAATGCAACTCTTTTTTTATTTAAATCAATTCCAATTACCTTTACATCTACTATATCACCTACTGTAACAATACTCATAGGGTCTTTTACAAAGCTATTACTCATTTCTGATTTATGAACTAGCCCATCATTTTTTATTCCAATATCTACAAATGCTCCAAAATCTACAACATTTCTTATTGTACCTTTTAAAGACATCCCTTCTTGTATATCTTCAATTTTTAGGACATCAGTTCTAAGTATAGGCTTTATTCCTTCTTCTCTTGGGTCTCTTCCTGGTTTTTTAATCTCAGCTATGATATCTCTTAAAGTAACTTGGCCTACTTCCAATTTTTCACTTAATTCTCTCAAACCATTTTCCTTAACTTTTTCATCTATTTCTTCTATATTTTTATTTTTTACATCATCCAAAGAATATCCTATTATTTCAATCATTTTTTTGCATATATCATAACTTTCAGGATGTACACCTGTATTATCTAGAGGATTCTTTCCATCTAAGATTCTCATAAATCCAGCACATTGAGTAAATGCTTGAGGGCCAAGTCTTTTTACTTTTTTCAGTTGTACTCTTGATGTAAAGTCTCCATTTTCTTCTCTATATGCTATTATATTTTTTGCGATAACCTTACTTATTCCTGCAATATGCTCTAATAGAGAATATGATGCAGTATTTAAATCTACTCCAACACTATTTACGGAATCCTCAACAACTCCATTTAATACTTCTTCTAATCTCTTCTTATTTAAGTCATGTTGATATTGGCCTACACCTATACTCTTAGGGTCTATTTTCACAAGTTCTGCTAAGGGGTCTTGTAGTCTTCTCGCTATAGATATAGCTCCTCTTATTGATACATTTATATCTGGATGTTCTTCATTTGCGAGTTCAGATGCTGAGTAAACTGATGCACCAGCTTCGCTGACTATAACATATTGAACGTCTCTATCTATCTCTTTTATCATTTCTGACACAAATGTTTCTGACTCTCTTGATGCTGTCCCATTTCCTATTGAAATTATGTCTATATTATATTTTTCAATTAATTCTTTTAAAGTCTTCTTTGCCCCTTCTACATTATTTTGAGGGTCTGTTGGATATACTGTTGTATAGTCCAATAATTTACCATTTTTATCTACAACCGCTATTTTGCAACCAGTTCTAAATGCAGGGTCAAATCCCATAACTACTTTATCTTTAACTGGTGGTTGAAGTAATAAACTTTTAACATTTTTTCCAAATACACTTATAGCCCTTTCTTGAGCTATTTCTGTCAGATGATTTCTTATTTCTCTTTCTATCGATGGGAAAATTAATCTTTTATATGAATCTTCTATTGAATTTACAATTTCATCTTTATTCTTAAAGTTTTTATCATTTACATATTCATTTACTATATAATTTAAAACTTTATCATTATTTATTTCTAATTTGACTTTTAAAAAATTCTCTTTTTCTCCTCTATTTATTGCTAAAACTCTATGTGGAGCCATACTTTTCACTGCTTCACTATAATCATAATACATATCATAAACTGATTTCTCATCAGTAGAACTTTTACTAACTATCATTCCTTCTCTTAAAGCAAGCTCTCTTATGTATTTTCTAATCTTCGCATCATCTGAAACTGTTTCTGCAATTATATCTCTTGCACCTTTTAAGGCATCCTCAACAGAAGTTACTTCTTTTTCTTCATTTATATAACTCTTCGCCTCTAAATCTATATTATCTAGATTACTCTCTAGTATTGATACTGCTAGATTTTCTAACCCTTTTTCTTTTGCTATTGTTGCTCTAGTTCTTTTCTTTTGTTTATATGGAGCATATATATCTTCTACTTCTTGTAGTGTTTTTGCTTTTTCTATATTTTGTGTTATCTCATCTGTTAATTTTCCTTGTTCATCTATTAATCTAACTACATCATCTTTTCTACTTTGAAGGTTTCTTAGATACATCAATTTTTCATAGAATTCCCTTAATGTGACATCACTCATCTCACCAGTCATTTCTTTTCTGTATCTAGCTATAAATGGTATTGTATTTCCTTCATCAATAAGCTTTAGCGTATTATTTATTTGTTCATCTTTGAGATTAAATTCATTTTTTAAGATTTGATTTATATCCAATTTTTTTCACTCCTAATGTTAGTTTTTTCATAAGTATAACAAACAGAACGAAGGCTGAGGGTTGTAGTCCTCAGCCTAAGTGCTGTAAAGTGCATAGTAAGCACTAACCTTCTTATATATCTATCTTAATTACTGTACATTGTTTATTAAACTGTCTTATTCATTTTTAAGTATTCGTTGATAAACAAGTCTATATTCCCATTCATCACACTATCTACATTTCCAAACTCAGCATTTGTCCTATGGTCTTTAACTAACTTATATGGTTGGAAAACATAGGACCTAATTTGGCTACCCCACGTTATTTGTGAGTATTTGCCTTGTATATCTTCTATTTTTTCCTTTTGCTCTAATTCTTTTAACTCTATCAATTTTGCCATCAAAAGTCTCATAGCTCTATCTTTATTTAAATGTTGAGACCTTTCATTTTGACACTGAACCACTACACCAGTAGGAATATGTGTTATTCTAACAGCTGAATCAGTTGTGTTTACATGTTGTCCTCCAGCACCAGACGCTCTATATGTGTCTATCTTCAAATCTGATGAATTAATTTCTACTTCTATATTTTCATCTAACTCTGGTGTTACATCTATAGAAGCAAATGAAGTATGTCTCTTTCCTGATGGATCAAATGGAGATATTCTTACCAATCTATGAACCCCTTTTTCACTTTTTAAATATCCATAAGTGTTGGTTCCTTCTACAAGAATTGTAGCTGTCTTTATTCCCGCTTCAGGGTCTGATATTATATCTAAAAGCTTAACTTTATAACCCTTACCTTCTGCCCATCTTATATACATTCTTAAAAGCATCTGAGCCCAATCTTGAGCATCTAGACCCCCAGTTCCAGCATTTATAGATAATATAGCATTATTTTTATCATACTCGCCATTTAAAAGAGTTTTTATTTTCATCTCAGATAATTTTTCTTCTATTGATTCTATAGACATTTCTATATCCTTTTCAACAGAATCATCCTCTTCTTCTAGGCCTATTTCAATCAATACTTCTACATCTTCTAATAAGTTTTTTAGACTTTCATATTCATCTATAGTTTCTTTTAAAGCTTTGTTTTCTTGAAGTACTTTTTGCGCTACTTCATTGTCATTCCAAAAATCTTGTTTATTTATCTTCTCTTCATTAATTTTTATCTTTTCCATCAATGAAGCTACGTCAAAGAGAAACCCTCAATTCTTCTAAATTTGAAGCTATTTGCTCCACACTATGTCTATACTCTTGTATCTTTAACATTTAATCCTCCAAAACTATCTTCCACAACAGTTTTTATATTTCTTACCACTTCCACAAGGACATAAATCATTTCTTCCAACTTTTTCATCTTTTTTAATAGTTTTGATTGTTGGAAGAGTTCCATCTGAGGGAGAAGTTAGATTTTCAACATCTACAACTGCTTTTCTTTCTACTGGAGCCTCTATTGTTATATTAAATAAATATCTTACAGTATCTTCTTTGATATGTTTATTCATCTCATCAAACATATCAAAACCTTCCATTTTATAAGCAATAACTGGGTCTTGTTGACCTACAGCACGAAGCCCTATACCTTGACGTAATTGATCCATTGCATCTATATGGTCTATCCAATGATTATCAACAGCTTGAAGTAAGATAACTCTCTCAACTTCTCTCATTCTTTCATAACCTATTTGTTCTTCTTTTGCAGTATATATCTTCATAGCTATTTCATAAACTTTTTCTGTTATTTCAACTGGATTAAGCTTTTCTATCTCTGGAATTTCTATACTACCTTTTGGTAAGAACAGATTATACATATGTTCCTTAAATCCTTCTTCATCAAATCCTTTATCTTGTGTATAAAGAGTCACTGATTCTTCTATTATAGAATGAGTCATTGATTGTACTTGCTCTTGTAAATCTTCACCTTCTAATACACGTTTTCTCTCTGCATATATTATTTCTCTTTGCTTATTCATAACATCATCATATTGAAGTACATGTTTTCTTATTCCAAAGTTTTTACCTTCGACTTTCTTTTGTGCACCTTCAATAGACTTAGATAATATTCTATGTTCTATAGGCATGTCTTCTTCAAGACCTATTTTATTTACGATTCCAGATATTCTATCGCTTCCAAACAATCTCATAAGGTCATCATCAAGACCTATATAAAATCTTGAGCTACCTGGGTCACCTTGACGACCAGCACGACCTCTTAACTGGTTATCTATTCTTCGAGATTCATGTCTTTCTGTACCAATTATAGCAAGTCCACCTGCTTCTACTACTTGTTTTTGTTCGTCTTCTGTTTGTTGCTTAAATTGTTTATATAATCTTTCGTACTCTGCTCTAGCTTCAAATAAAATTTCATTTCCTGCCACAGGTATTCCTTCTATTGGAGTATCAACTCTATTTACTACATCTTCTTTAAATCCATTTCTTCTCATTTCTCTCTTAGTTAAGAAATCTGGATTCCCACCTAAAACTATATCAGTACCACGACCAGCCATGTTAGTAGCTATTGTAACAGCTCCAAGTCTACCTGCTTGAGCTATTATTTCTGCTTCTTTATCATGGTGTTTAGCATTTAATACTTCATGTCTAATACCTTTTTTCTTTAATATTTGTGATAGTAGTTCTGACTTTTCTATCGAAACTGTACCTACAAGTATTGGTTGATTAACTTTATGTCTTTCAATTATTTCTTCAGCTACAGCATTAAATTTACCTATCTCACTTTTATATACACAATCTGGCAAGTCTTCTCTTACCATAAGCTTATTAGTAGGCACTTGGAAGACATCCATTTTATATATTGCTTTAAACTCTTCTTCTTCTGTTTTTGCTGTACCAGTCATACCTGAAAGTTTTTTATACATTCTAAAGTAATTTTGGAATGTTACAGTAGCTAGTGTTTTAGATTCTCTCTGTATTTTAAGACCTTCTTTTGCTTCTATTGCTTGATGCAAGCCTTCTGAATATCTTCTACCAAACATAAGTCTACCAGTAAACTCATCAACTATTACTATTTCTCCATCTTTAGCAACATAATCAACATCTTTTTTCATTATTACATGTGCCCTTAAAGCCTGATTTATATGGTGATATAACTCTGTATGAGATATATCTGTTATATTATCAACATTAAAATATACTTCTGCTTTTTGTATACCTGATGCTGTTAGAGATACAGCCTTATCTTTTTCTTCTAATTCATAGTCATCAGGTTTTAAAGTTAACACAAATGTATTTGCATCTGAATATAGGTGAGTTGATTTATCTCCAGGCCCAGATATAATAAGTGGTGTTCTAGCCTCATCTATAAGTATAGAGTCGACCTCATCCACTATCGCATAATTTAATCCTCTTTGAACTCTTTGCTCTTTGTGTATTACCATATTGTCTTTTAAGTAGTCAAATCCATATTCATTATTTGTACCATAAGTTATATCACAATCATATTGTTCTTTTCTAACTTTTGGATTTTGACCATGTACAATAACACCTACACTCATTCCTAAAAACTCATAAACTTTTGCCATTTGGTCTCTATCACGTTTTGCAAGATAATCATTTACCGTTACAACATGTACACCTTTTCCAGTAAGAGCATTCAAATAAACAGGAGCAGTTGCAACCAAAGTTTTACCTTCACCTGTTTTCATCTCAGCTATTCTTCCTTGATGTAATACTATACCTCCAATCATTTGAACTCTGTAGTGTCTAAGACCTAATACTCTTTTAGAAGTCTCTCTGACTACTGCAAATGCTTCTGGAAGTATATCATCTATACTTTCTCCATTTTCTAATCTTTCTTTAAATGTATTTGTCATATTTTTAAGTTCCGAGTCTGCCATAGATTCAAATTTAGGTTCTAATGAATCTATTATATCAACAGTCTTATTGAACTTTTTCAATTCTTTTTTATCTGCCATGTTGAATAAACTATCCATAAAGCTCATATTTTACATCTCTCCTCGTTCTTTATTGTACTATTATTCATTTTACCATAAAAACTATACTTTTAATATTAATTTAAAAAGCTATCGATAAATAATTTATCGATAGCTAATATGATTAAATCTAAATTGCTTTATTCATGTTCTATTATACCATATCCGCCATTATGACGTTTATAAACTACAGCTATTTCATCTGAATCTATATTCTTGAACATATAGAAATCATGTCCTACTAATTCCATTTGTAATACAGCTTCTTCTTCGCTCATTGGCTTAACACTAAATTTCTTACGTCTTTGAATTACTATATCTTGATTTTCATCTTCATAATCTTCTTGTTCATCTGCTAGATTTATCTCTGCATCTTGGAATCTTATACTCTTATTGTCTTGATGCTTATCTTGTAATCTCTTTTTATATTTTTTTAATTGTTTGCTTAATTTATCATATACAACATCTATAGCTGTGTATAAATTCTCCTGCATATCTTCTGCTCTAATTATAGGACCATTTACAGTAGCTATTGTTACTTCTATTTTTTGTCTTGTTTTTTTAGCACTTACTGTAACCTTTACATCAGTGTCTGGATGAATGTAATTATCTAACTTACTTAACTTGCTTTCGATTTTATTTTTTATTGCATCAGTTAATTCGATTTGTTTTCCAGATATAATTATGTTCATAAGTACATCTCCCTTCAATTATGCCAGTATAAGAAAATTTATACTTAATAATATATTCTACACGAAATCTCATAATCCTTCTTTTATTATTAACTTTTGTGATTTTTTCTATTCAATTGATAGAATTATTTTTCATTTTTAATCACCTTAATGCTTATGTGGATTAATATTATAACAATACCCTGTGGATAATGTGGATAAAACTGTTAATAACTCTTGTTCCTGTGTATTTAAAGCTATTTTTATTATCCTTTCTATCCACAAATATCTCCAATAATTGTTTATTAATATGTGAATTCATGTCATAAAGTGGTAATTTTAGGAAATTATATGTATTATATGTTACTTAACTTTTATAAATTTTTCATAGTTATCCACCTTCTAAAACCTCCATATTTCATTTTTTCTTTCACTATTTAGTTTAACTTCAAAATTATCTAAAAGTAGTAAAGCATCATAACAATAATTTCTTAATCAATACTCATAATATTCATATACCCAAACTACAATTGACTAACACTCTTTATTTAATCTAATAAGTTATATAAATTATATATGTTTATATTATTTCGAAATTATATCCACTAATTGTTTTAGCTTTTGTCTGTCTATATCTTCAAATGGATTTTTATCTATTCTAACAGCTGTACCAAAATGAAAATTATTTGCCTTAGTTACTCCCTTTATTTCAACTATATTATTAAAATTAAGACCTCCACCTAAAAGAATTTTTATATTATTAGAGTTAAGCATCATATCTTTTATAATTTTTATATTCTCTCTTATACTTCCCTTTCCCCCTGACGTTAATATATTTGTAATTCTGTCATAATTCTTTAAAAGATTAACACTTTCTATTGTATTTGATTCATCTATTGCTCTATGAAATGTAACATCAAGATTATCGCAATATTGCAACAAAAAATTTAAATTTTCTTCATCTATATTATTATTCTTGTCTAACATTCCAAATACAACTCCATTAGCTCCAATCTTTTTGACTGTATTTATATCTTTTAACATTATATTTATGTCTTCTTTACTATATACAAAGCTTTTAGCATGTGGTCTTATCATTACGTTCACAGGTATCTTTACACTGTTAACAACACTTTCTATAAGTCCAAAACTTGGTGTTAGCCCTCCTTCAGTTAAAGCACTAACTAATTCTATTCTATCTGCGCCACAATCTTCTATAATCTTAGCGTCTTCTACTGTCATTCCTATTATCTCTAGCATAACTACTCCTTTGCTAATTCATATATTGCATTTGAAAATATCTTTGCATTTAAGATTATATCATCTATATCCATATATTCGTCAGGATTATGTGCTATTCCTTTTTGTCCTGGAAACGAAGGTCCAAATGGAACTATATTTGGCATTACTTTTGCATATGTACCTCCATTAGTTGTTACTGGAGTACCATCTAATGATGTTACTCTTTCATAAGCTATTTGAAGTTTTTTAACAAGCTTACTATCCTTATCAAAATATACAGGGTTAAAATTAGAAATTACTTCTATCTCTGTATCATTGGGAAAATTAGATTTTATTTCATCTAAGACATCTTCTAGTTTATAACTAAATTCATATTTTACCTTTATCTCAAGTATTATGTAACTATTCTCTTTATGTAACTCTTTATTTGTGACAATCACCTTTTCAGACATATTTTCTATAAAGCTTAAAAATGTATCTTCCTTATAGTTACAGTTATTTTTGATTATAATTTTCGCCATACCTTTTTCACCATATACAACAGGATATTTGCAATCTGGTGTGAACCCCATTATAGGAGGTTTTTCATTTTTTAAATAATATGGTATATCTTTAAATCCACTTTCTTCATTTGTGCCAAAAATTATCCTAACTTTTTTATCTAACTTTAAACCTAATTCCTTAATAACATATAATCCATATAAAGCACACATTATAGGTCCTTTATTATCTAATACCCCTCTACCATAGATTTTTCCATTATATATTTCTCCTCCATAAGGTTGATATATCCAATTTTCCCCTTCATGTACTACATCTACGTGGCCAATTACACAGATATAATCTTCGCTATCTCCATATTCTGCATAACCAATATAATTGTCTAAGTTTCTAACTTTAAAGCCTAATTTTCTTGAAATTTCTAGTGCTTTATTGAGTGCTTTTCCTACCTTTTCGCCAAAAGGGAAGTCATTTTCTGACTCCCCTTCAACGCTAGGTATTTTTACAATATCTACAATATCACTTAATAAATGTTCTTTTATCTCGTCTACTTTATTGTTTATAATATTCATAAAAATCTCCTTTTAAATATTAAAGACTCTACTTTGCTGCATAAATACAAACTTTATTCACTCACTTCTATTGGAGCCTTTATCCTAGCTTCATATGCTTCCATCCACTCGTTTGACACAACCTTATGTATAGTTTTACCATCTATTCTATTTGATATATACACTGTAGGTTCTTCTGCTTTAGTAGCTACTGAGAATGTAAAGTCAGCTATGTTTGTAGCTACTCCCCATTCTCCTTTATTATTCATAGCAACTAATGATAAGTCTCCAGCTTTTCCTCGTCTTTTGATAAGTTGTTCATCTAACTCATTTACTGCTATATCACATGCCTCTTGTGGATGTTTTCCTTCTTTCATAAGTCTAACTATCTCATATGATATACACCCTTTCATCAAATCTTCTCCAAGACCAGTAGCTGTAGCCCCTCCTATGTTACTATCAACGAAAAACCCTGAACCAGATAGTGCAGAATCTCCTATTCTACCTCTTTTCTTCATAAATAGACCACTTGTTGAGGTTGCTGCACACATCTTTCCATCTCTATCTAAAGATATCATCCCAACAGTATCATGACCAGCATATGGGCTTAATCCTTTATCTAAAGTTTCTTTTTTTCTCTTCTTATAATGTAGTTTCGCTCTATCTGTTAACATATTTTTTCTTTCAAATCCATTTTTATGGGCATATTCTTCAGCTCCGATTCCAACTAAGAAATTATTCACTTTCTCATAACTTAGTTTTCTAGCTATGCTGACAGGGTTAGAATAATCTCTTATACCTGCAACTGCTCCTATATCTAGTGTGTTTCCATCCATAAATGCAGCATCAAGTTCTACTTCACAATTTTCATTTGGAAGTCCTCCATATCCAACCGATTTATAGAATGGATAATCTTCGACTCTTCTTACAGCAAGTTCTACAGCATCTCCTGCTTCCATTCCTTTTTCTAAATGTTCTGATGCTTCAGTGATTCCTTCTATAGCCATTCTCCATGTTGCTATCATTCCCCACATATCAGAAAATCCCTCCTTAATTATAGAAACTCTATCCACATACTTTAATGTAAATAATATTTTACTTAAACCTGTCCCCTAGTAAAGTGTTAATTAATAACAAAATTCTTCTTTCATTAAAGTTATGTCTTCTTTATTTGCTATTGAATTTGCTAATTTACATATATTGTTTAGTGAATCATTAAGACCAATTCCACCTTTTTTAGGTGTCTTAACTATACATATATCATTTTTGTATTCGTTTATTACGTATGTATTTTCTTCTGACATAGCTGCAAAAGCTGGTATATCTGTTTTATTATTTATATTTTTAGATAATATTGCTGACATCTTAGAAAAATTTTCATAGTTAAAACTTGGTCCACAAATTACTACATCAGGATTTAACTTTTTAACCATAGCTATCATTTTATTTGTCACTTCTTCTTCATTGTTTATAAAAAATTCATCCCCACAGAAAAGTGTCGCTATTACTTTAGATTCTTTTAAAAATGGTTCCATCATTACACCTGGACCTAATGGACTTGATTTTCCAGCAGGAGGTATATTGCTTTTTTCTTTCCCACCTGCACCTGCTTGTATTTGATCCAATATCATAACTATTTTCTTCATAATTTTCCTCCTATAATACTAAATCATCAAAAGATATATCATCATCTTCCTCTTCAACATTTGTTTTTTCTTCTTTTAAATATTGTTTATCTAACATCTTTATAAATGGCATGTACATAAATATTCCTAGTACAAGAAGTATTATTTGTAATAAAGCACCTTGCCATCCTGTTGTTAGAAATCCAGAGAATATAATTGGAGTTGTCCATGGTAATTGAACTCCATTTGTAAGTGGTACTAATCCTGCTGACATACAGAAATAAGCTATTATTATGTTTATTGTTGGAACTATTGCAAATGGTATCAATAATATTGGGTTAAGCATTATTGGTAGACCAAATATTAATGGCTCATTTATTCCAAATATCCCTGGTAAAATTGATAATTTACCCATTGATTTTATACGTTTACTTTTGCATATAAGTAACATAGCTATAATTAAGGATAGTGTACTACCTGCCCCACCAAATGTTGCAAACATATCCTGGAATTGACCAGTTATTATGTTTGGTATTTTTGAACCAGCTTGAAAAGCCGCTAAATTTTCAGCTGATAAAATTTTTAATATTGGATTATAGACAGCTCCAACAACACTACTACCATTTATTCCAAAGAACCAGAATAAATGTAAGAATATATAAGCTATTGCCATAGCACCTAAACTATTTCCTAATTTTAATAATGGCATTTGTAAAAACTTAAATATAAATTCATGTATACTTCCATATGGTGTAGCTTCAAAAGCAATCTTAACTAAAAAGAAAACTACCATAACTATTGCACTTGGTATTAATGCAGCAAATGATTTTGAAACAGTTGGAGGAACTCCATCTGGCATCTTCAATGTCCACCCTTTTTTGACAACTACTGCAAATAACTTAACAGATGTTATTGCGGTTATCATTCCTACAAACATTCCCTTAGAACCCATCCAACCTAATGGGATACCAGTTACCATATAGACTGCCTTTGTTCCTTCTGGTGTATATGGTATTACAAATGGTGTAACTATAAAAAAGGCGACTATTGCAACTGCTGCTGATGCAATTGGGTCTACATCTATTTGTTTAGCATAAGAGTAACCAATTCCTAAAACTGCAAGTAAAGTCATTACTTCAAAAGTCGCTATAGTTGGCTGTTGTAATTTTACTGCCCAATCTGGACCAAAAATTTGACCTACAAATTCGTCCCATCCTTTTATTGGGAAGTTTGCTACTAATAAAAATAATGACCCTATTATCAATAATGGTGATGATACTAAAAAACCATCTCTAATTGCAATTAATAATTTATTTTTACCTATTTTTTCAGCCAACGGCATAAGTATTCTTTCCAATTTATTCATCTATCCACCCTCATTTCTCAGTATCTTTTTACTATATTTTAAGCTTGTTTAGATTTTATTAATTTTATAGCAAGCTTTAGTACTTTTTCTCCATTCATAGTTCCATAATCAGTTTCGTTTATTATATCCACAGGCTTTCCTTGAGCTTCAAACTTTGGCTTTAACTCCTTTAGCATGTATTTAACTTGAGGTCCTAACAATATACAATCTGGATTCTTCTCTGCAACTATCTTATCAATTTCTGCTATTGGAAATGCTTCTACTTCTATTGGTAAATTGTGTTCATCTGCTACTTTCTGCATCTTTCCTGCAAGTAAGCTTGTTGACATACCAAAACTACAAAATAAATATACTTTTCTCTTCATTATCTTAAATCCCCCTTAATTACTTTTTATTTTAATTTTTGAATTTCTTTTCTTAGCACTATCATTTCTTTTATAAGGTTTCTTTCACTCATACAAGTCATTAAATGGTCTTGAGAGTGAATTAGTAAAATAGATATATCTGATTTATTTCCTCCTGCTTCCTTTTGTATAAGTTCTGTTTGTACTTTATGTGCTTTTAATATTTCTTCATTTGCACTTTCGATTAATTCATCAGCCTTTTCAAAATCGTTTTCCTTTGCACAATCAAGAGCTTCATAAAGCATAGATTTTGCATTTCCAGCATGAATTATAATCTTTAATACTATTTCTTCCATTTCTTCCTCCTAAATTACTTGTCTACTTTTAACTGATTTCTATCTGATAGATATATAATATCTTATAAAAACAAAAAAACATGCACAACTTTTTCCACTACATGGAAAATTTTGTGCTTATTCACATTTTGATATAAATTTATATAAGAATATTTTTTATATTTTTAATATCACATTTACTTAGCACATCAAGCATATTTTCATCTTCTGTCAATTTAGATATTTCTTTGAATAATTCTCTAAATACTTTTCTATCATCATCTTTTTTATAAGCTAATAAAAGTATAATCTTTATGTATTTTCCATTTCTAATTTTTATTGGTGTTTTCAATCTTGCAAAACATAAGACAGATTGTTTTATATACTTCATATCTCCATGAGGAAATAATATTCCTTTCCCAACATTAGTTGGATATGCCTTTTCTCTCTCTATAATAGAATTTAAATATTCTTTATCTGCATAATGCTTTTCGATTAATAAATTAGTTAAGTATGCTATAGCCTCATAAATATCATTATGTTCTAGCTCTCTTATTAAATAATCAGACATCATTAATCTATTCATAAGTTTATATGATGTATCTTTTTCTTTTATTTTGTTGGTAAATTCTTTGAGTTTATTTTCATCTTCATCAGTAAATAGTGGTGTTGTTATAAAAATTGGCTTTTGTACATTTTCATATTCTTGAAATGCAATTATAAAATCTATCATTTTATTGAAGTTATCTCTTCTTAAATCTTCTTCCCTTAGTGTTTCGACTATTTCTATATTATTAAATCTCTTTTCTATCTTTACTTTTAGTAACATACTTACTCCAAAACTAAATGGGCATACGATACTTGCTTTTTTAGTTGATTCTCTCTTATTACTTTTTCTTTCTAAAGATGTTTGAAAGTGAAGAGTAAGATAACCTATTTCATCTTCAGTTATTTGTGTTCCTTTTTGCTCAATTCCTATTGAATTTGAAATTACTGTAAATAAAAAACAAAATTTATTTTTTATATTATCTAAAAGTGGATTTTCCAAATAAACGTTACTTTGCATTTGGTGCATTGTAACATTTAAGTGACATATTAATTGGTCATAAAGCAATATATCATTATTAAAGTTTATACCCGATTCTTCTGATACCAGATTTATAATTCTTTTTGTATACTCTGATAATTCTTCATTAAGGTATAGTGATTTTTTAGTATCTTTACTATTTATTTGTTTATTCATGCCAAGTATTAGTGATTCTATAAATAATTTTTCTTCATGGTTTAATACTATAGATAGACTGGATTTCAACTCATTTTCTATATCTAATATAAGAATTTCTAACTTTAATTCTTTTTTAATATTTACTATTTCAAAAGAATTCCCCAACCTTATTCGTATGATATTTATAAGTAAAAATAACATCAATTGCCTGAATGAAACATCTGTAAGTCTTATATCCATTTTATCTTCTATTATAGACATTATATTTTTGACAACTATTATGTCTACTATATGGAAATATTCTATTTCATCCATGTTTAGTCTGTATTTATCTATATATTTAAATAAAAATGCCACTAACATTATCCTTATGTCTTTCTCATTTCCCTCAATACATATACCACTGCCCGTTTTAGTTGAAATTTTCAAATTATAATTACTTAATTCTACTGATAATGTATTTATTTCTTCCCTAACAATATTTTTATTTATATACAATTTATTGGACAAATCATTTAAGGTAATCTTCTTATTATTGCAAAGTAATAGATTCAATATCTCAACTTGTTTATGGAGTTCACTATTTACTCTTTTAACTTCACCTCTTAACTTCTGATTTACTATTATTTTATCTGTATCATCTCCACTAAACTTAATTCCTATTTTAGGCTTTCTTTTAATATAAGCACTACAAAAAGTAGACAACCATTCATCAATGTACTTACAATCATTTCTTATTGTTCTCTCTGAGCACTCAAAATCGTTAGCAATGTCATTGATATTTATAAATTCTTCTTTCAATAGCAATACTGTCAACAAGTTCTCTTGTCTTTTGTTCATATATATCACCTCTTTATGATTCAATCTAAATTTATTATATATAAAAAAGAGCTACACATAAAAACATTATGCTAGCTCTCTTTTAATATGATATTTAGCTGACCTGGTCTTTGACCCCACACTCGCCTACTGGAGGGTTCGCTTGGGTTCGCCGCACTACTACTCTCTCTCGATTTTATTATCGGTAGGTCTTACTTCTAAGCCGCACCATGCTCATTAACCCAATTTTTAGTGTTAACTTACGTGGATCCTTTTGCCTGCGACTGGCTTGGACTTTCAACCACAGACCTAAATATCACTTATTCATTTTAATATTTTAAAGTAAAATTGTCAATATATAAGATTATTCCATAACGTAGTTGTCATTTGCTCTTGTAAGCAACGTCATTACAAAAACCTTATTAACACCAGATAACTTTAAAATCTTAGATATTTCATTTGTTGTCACGCCAGTTGTAAATATATCATCTATCAAAAGTACATTTTTATTATTTATTAATTTAATATTTTCATTAACAGCAAATACATTTTTTAATTCCTTTTTTCTCTCTTGTTTACTTAACTTATAAAGCATCCTTGTATTTTTTTCCCTGGATATACAATCTAACATTGGAACATTGATTATTTTACTCAAACTCAAAGCTATTTTTTGTGCTTGGTTAAATCCTCTTTTATTAAGTCTTTTCTTATGAAGTGGAACAAATAATATATAATCAAATTTCACATTTTCTAAATCCAACTTTTCTTTCATTATTTGCGCTATGTATTTAGCCATAAATGTTTTTTGATTGTACTTTAATCCTAATATTATTTTTTTAGTTATCTCGTTGTATTCAATACAGGAGATTGACTTGTCAAAATAAAAACTTTTATCAAAACAATAGCTACATCCTTCAATAAATTCTTTTTCAAGTGAATGATGTATTATTGGCTTTCCACATTTTATACACCCATTCAGTATAAAATTCATTTCATTAAAACAACTTTTACAGACTGAATAGGTATTAGTTTTTTTTATTGATTTATCACAAATTATGCAATTTATATTTTCAGGATAAATAAAATCCAGACATTTATTAATTAGATTTCTAAGACTCTTAATAAAATTATCATTGCATATTTTCATATTTACTCTATCAACAGCCCTTCTTGTTTGAATTTGTTTAACTTATATCCTAAGTTTGAATATCTTTGATTTACTCTGTTATTTTTTATCATATATTCCAAATATTTCACATCTCCAACTAACACAACTAATTTTTTTGCTCTTGTCACTGCTGTATATAATAAATTACGACTTAGTAACATAGGAGGAGCCCAAGTTATTGGTATCACTACGACTGGGAATTCACTTCCTTGACTTTTATGTATGGTTGTACAAAAACTATGGTCAATCTCATCTAATTCATCATATAAGTATGATACAATTTTAGTTTGGTCAAATAGTACATAAATAGTTTTCTTATCCTTATCTATATGATATACATAGCCTATATCTCCATTATATATACCTTCCCCACTTTCCTTTTGGTCTTCTGTCTCCCACTTTTTTGTATAATTATTTTTTACTTGCATTACCTTGTCACCAACTCTAAACAACCTTTTAGAAAAACTTTCTTCTACTTTAAACTTCTCCTTTTTGTTAAGATACTTTTGTAACTCTATATTAAGATTGGTAACTCCTAGCTCTCCTTTTCTCATTGAAGATAACACTTGTATATCTTTTAGTTTATCAACATTATAAAATTTAGGTAATCTTTCATTTACCAAACCTATTATTTCATTTAATATCTCTTCATTTGTTGATTTTCTTATAAAAAAGAAGTCTTTTCCCTTTGTATTTAAATGAAGTGGTTCTCCATTATTTATCTTATGCGCATTCACAATTATCATACTTTGTTGAGCTTGTCTAAATATTTCATTTAATTTGACTACATTTATAATATTTGAATCTATCATGTCCTTAAGTACATTGCCTGCACCTACAGAAGGTAATTGGTCGCTATCCCCAACTAATATTACTCTTGTTCCTAATTTTATTGCTCTAAGTAAATTATACATTAAGATAATATCTACCATTGATACTTCATCGACTATTATTACATCTGAATTTATTGGGTCTTCTTCATCTTTAAAAAATGTTAAATCATCATCTGTTGAAAATCCCATTTCTAATAATCTATGTATAGTCTTTGCTTCTTTATTAGAAGTTTCACTCATTCTCTTAGCTGCTCTTCCCGTTGGAGCAGCTAAAGTTACACTTTTCCCATTATTTTCAAATATATCTATAATTGCATTAATAGTGGTAGTTTTTCCAGTACCTGGCCCACCAGTTATAATTAATACGCCACTGTTCACAGATTCTTTAACTGCTAAAACTTGCTTCTCTGCTAACTTAATATTCTTATCATCTTCTAAAATTTTAATTTCATTTTCTATATCTATATTCAAATCTTCAAATTCATACTGCGACAATTTTACTATTTGACTACATACTCCATTTTCAGACAAATAGTATGGCATAAGATATATGAGATTTTCATTATTTACTTTTTCTATATGTATTTTTTGATTATATACCAACATCATTACACATTCTTTTACTATGTCTCCACTTAACTCCAACAATTTTTCCGAATCTTGTATTAGAATATGTTCTGGCAAATATGTATGCCCATTACTTAGTGATTTATTTAAGGTATATAATATTCCTTGGCATATTCTATCTTTAGAATTCTTATCTATACCAATTTTATTAGCTATACTATCGGCTACTTTAAACCCTATTCCTCTTATGTCTTCAGCAAGCTTATATGGATTTTTATTTATAATTTCTATTGCACTACTTTTATATTTTTTATATATTTTTAGACAGTAATTGGGTGTTATTCCAAAAGGAGATAGTTCAATTATTATGTTTCTTAATTCTCTATCTTCTTCATAACTCTTTACTATTTGCTTTACCTTTTTACTACCTATACCCTCTACTTCTTGTAATTTTTCTGGGTAGTTTTGTATTACATCTAGTGTGTCAACACCAAACTTATCAATTATTCTCTTAGCCATTTTTTCGCCAATTCCATGTATCATACCAGAAGATAAGTAAACATAAATTCCTTCCAAAGATGATGGTGTCACTGGCATAAAACTATTCACTTCAAATTGAGTTCCATAAATTTTGTGGTTTACCCATTTACCTTCAACCTCTATACTCTCTCCCATTGCTAAAGTAGGCATACATCCTACAACAACAATTTCATCATTTTCATTTACCAGATGAGCTATTGTATAGCCATTATCTTCATTTTTAAAGACTATTTCACTTATCATTCCTTCTAATTTTTCCATTTTTATCTCCTAAAAATACTAATAATTGTTCCGTTCGTATGTTAGTATACTTAAATATATTAAGTTCTATGATAGGATTCTATCAGAAAATTTTTCTATATTTTTATACTTAACTTAATTTCTAACTATTATACATTTTATCAGAAACAAAAAAAATCTGCACCCTAAAAATATGGTACCTTAAAGTAAAGGTACCATATATAAATAATTATTTTATTTCAACCAGCTTACTTCTAAAACATAGATTAAATTTCACAAATTTATTTTGATATTAATTTACCTCAGATTTATTTTCCTTGTATCCTTCAGTTTTGGTAATTCTTCGATAAAGCATACATAGTAAAATTAAAATTCCCATATAACCTGTATATGGATATAATGTCCCTACAAGCTTATCAAATGGTAATAATCCTCCTATACATGCTAATATGCTTACTACTACTGTTATTATTTTAAATTTAGGATGGTCATCTTCCACAAATCTATTAGTTACTGACCATAATAATGGTACAGCTGTAGTATATATTCCTAATAAAAGTACTACTGAGAATAAAATACCTATAATTGGAGATATCTTGTCAGCTAAATAAAGAGCTGGTATTTCTTTTGTGTATATATTTCCTACATCTGAAAGTAATGCTAGATTCATCATTATAGCAGCTGCCATAAGGGCTACTCCACCTACTATACCTCCCCATACAGCATCTTTCTTATTTTTTGCTGAAGCTCCCATTCCAGTTAAAAATGTTATTACTATTATTACATTATAGCAAGTATAAAGTACACCTGAGAAATATCCATTTGATGTAGCAGTTTTAACGTTTAGACTATCAATTATAGCTCCTGCATTTGATAAAGCGCCAATATTACTAAATAGACTAATTGCTCCTACTAAAAGTGTAAATATTATTATTATAGGACCTATATTACCTAGTATCTTTGAAAGCCTTGTCAAACCTAGAGATACAGTTATTAGGGAAACGATTGCCATACCAATTCTACCTACATATGGATTTAGACCATAATACTCTGATAATGTAGCTCCTGCTCCTGCAATCATTATTACTAATGTACCAAACAAAAACAATGGTCCAAACCACTCAAAAAATGTACCAAGATATTTTCCACAATATACCTGATAAATCTTTATTGGTTCTTTAAGCTTTAATTCTCTCCCTTTTTCTATAACTTCTGCTCCAAACCATGAGAATAATACCATAGATATTATTCCTCCTATAATTCCAGCATACCCATAAAACGTAAAGAATTGTACTATCTCTTGACCAGTTGCAAATCCAGAACCTATTACAGTCGCTACATATGCTCCAGCAAAACTTATAACCATTTTGATGTTTATTTTATCCGACATACACACTACTCCCTCCTAAATAAAATAAATTTTTTAATAAGTAAAATTTAATGTAAGTTTATTAAGACTATATTAGTTGTATTATTGATGCTTTTCAATATTTTTTGAATTATTTAACATTACTTAACGAAATCTTAACCAGTTTTTAACATATTCCTTCTACTATGTATTAATTTAATGCAATATTATATAATGAAATATATTAATCTCACTAAATAATGTTTATTTATTATATGATTTAAAATTAGTATTTATTAAATATATTTAATCATAAAATAAAAAACTGCTAAAACGTAATTTTAAAATTACATTCTAGCAGCTCCTTATCTAAGCATTATTCACCTAATGCGTCTTTTCTTAATTGTTCTACTTTATCAGTTCTTTCCCATGGTAAATCTATATCCGTTCTACCAAAGTGACCATAAGCAGCAACCTTTTTGTAAAGAGGCTTTCTTAAATCTAAATCTCTTATTATTGCTCCTGGTCTTAAATCAAAGTGTTTGTTTACTAGTTCAACAAGCTTCTCTTCTGAAACTTTACCTGTCCCAAAAGTATCTATAAATATAGATAATGGTCTAGCTATACCTATAGCATATGCAAGTTCTATCTCACATTTATCTGCAAGTCCAGCCGCAACAATATTTTTAGCAACATATCTAGCAGCATAAGCAGCAGATCTATCAACTTTTGTAGGGTCTTTTCCTGAAAAAGCTCCTCCACCATGTCTAGAATATCCACCATAAGTGTCTATTATTATTTTTCTTCCTGTAAGACCTGTATCCCCTTGAGGTCCTCCTATAACGAATCTGCCTGTTGGGTTTATATAAATTTTAGTATCTTCATCAAGTAATTCAGCTGGTATAACTGATTTTATAACATGCTCAATTAAATCTTGTCTTATCTTATCATTTGATACTGTTTCACAATGCTGAGCTGATATAAGAACTGTATGTACTCTTACAGCTTTATTTCCTTCATATTCAACAGTAACTTGAGTTTTTCCATCTGGTCTTAAATAATCAACTAAACCTGTCTTTCTAACTTCTGTAAGTCTTCTTGATAATTTATGAGCTAATGATATTGGAAGTGGCATTAATTCTGGAGTTTCATTACATGCAAATCCAAACATTATACCTTGGTCTCCAGCTCCTACTTTTTCTATTTCTTGTTCTATTTCTTCTCCAGTCTTACTTTCTAGACCTTCATCAACTCCCATAGCTATATCTCCAGATTGTTCATCTATAGAAGTTATAACTGCACAAGTGTCACAGTCAAATCCATATTTTGCTCTTGTATATCCAATTTCTTTTACTGTTTCTCTTACTAATTTAGGTATATCTACATAAGCAGATGTACTTATTTCTCCAGCTACTAAAACTAAGCCTGTTGTTACTGTAGTTTCACAAGCTACTCTAGATTGTGGGTCTTTTTCTAACAATGCATCTAATATTGAATCTGATATTTGGTCACATATCTTATCAGGATGTCCTTCTGTAACTGATTCTGACGTAAATAAATGTCTTGCCATTTTTGTTCCTCCTTATTCATTCTTAATTTTTATTATAGGTTTTACCTTATCTTCAATTCTTAGAAATTTTACTCAAAATAAAAAACCTCTCCTTATAAGAAGAGGTTAATAATCGTAATCGCATACTAATTAACTGACCTCATCTTTCAAGACTTTTGTCTTGTAGGAATTAGCACCTTTTCCCATTTGGGTGGTTGCTGGGCTTCACAGGGCCTATCCCTCAGCCGCTCTTGATAAGGTAATCAAGATTTAAGTTTTATTTTACTTTATTAGCTTACTATTTTTTTAAAATTTTGTCAAGATTTTTAGTCATATTTTTGCCATTACTTTTTTTGTGAGACAAATAAAATATTATCTCTATCTGAAATTTAAAGTTAGGTCTTTTTAGTGTTTTTTATTCATATATTTTTTTGAAGGGGGTGTTCCTATTGTATTTAGCTAAAGTAAATTACAGCGATGATGATGTTATACAGATGCTAAGTTCAGTTCTCAAAACCATAATTAATGAAAATACGATTGTTGTTTGCATAGGAACAGACAGGGCTATAGGTGATACTTTAGGCCCTTTAGTTGGAACAATACTTAAAAACAGTAAATTTAAATACCCCGTTTACGGTACACTAGATAACCCTATTCACGCCTTAAATATATATGAGTCTTTAGATACTATAAAAAATACACATATGCAAGGTAACTTCTTGGCTATAGATGCTTGCTTGGGGTCACAGAGTAACATAGGCAATATACAGATTAGAGAAGGACCTATCCTGCCCGGAAAAGGTGTGGGAAAAAAACTACCTCAAATAGGAAATTATTCTATAGTAGGGATTGTAGATAAAATTGATGAAAATAACAGACTTTCATTTAATAATATACGTCTTAGCTTTATACTAGACTTAGCTGAAACAATAGCCTTAGCACTATTGGTATCTACTTAAATCTTATATAAGGTAACTGATAAAATTTTTTGTATTAAAAAGGTAGATACTATAGAGTATTTAATTTAATAAATACTCCAAATTATCTACCTTTTTATTTTGATATTTATTCTTCTGTTTTAATGCTTTTCATTTTTAAAAATTTTATTTTTCTACTAGAGCAAACATTAACTCACCTTTACAGACAAGTTCTTCACCAACATAAGCTTTAGCATCTGCTTTTGCTATATTTCTTCTAAGCGTTGTCATTTCAACTTCCATAGTCAATGTATCTCCTGGTCTTACTTCTCTCTTGATTCTAACTTTATCAATACCAGCAAATACACCTAATTTCCCTTTATTTTCTTCCAAAGACATCATTGCTACTCCACACACTTGTGCTAGAGCTTCTACTATCAGCACTCCTGGCATCAATGGGTAATTTGGAAAATGACCTTGAAAAAATGGTTCATTAACTGTTACATTTTTTATACCAACAGCTCTTTTTCCAACTTCTAACTCTGTAATCTTGTCCACTAATAAAAATGGATATCTATGTGGTATTAGTTCTTTTATTTCATCTATATTTAACATTTTAAACTCTCCTAATTATTTTCTTTTGAAAGACCCACCTGTTTCAAGTAAATCTATTGAGCCCAAAGCAATCCCTGTTCCTTTCGCAACACAAGATAGTGGTTCATCTGCTATTGTAACAGTTATTCCTGTTCTCTGTTCTATTATCTTATCTAATCCATATAATAATGAGCCTCCGCCAGTCATTATTATACCAACATCACCTATGTCTGCTGCTAATTCAGGTGGTGTTTTTTCTAAAACAGCATGAGTTGCAACAACTATTTGTTCAACACATTCTCTAAGGGCTTCTAACATTTCTGCTGAGTTTATAGTTATAGAACTAGGAAGACCTGTAATCAGATTTCTTCCTGTTATTTTCATATACTTTTCTTCTTCTCTCTTAAATGCAGAACCAATTTCAAACTTAATTTTTTCTGCGGTTCTTTCTCCAATAAGAAGATTATGTTGTTTTTTCATGTACTTAACTATAGCATCATCAAATCGGTCTCCGCCAACTTTTATAGATTCACTTACAACTGCTCCCCCTAGTGATATTACGGCTATATCTACAGTTCCTCCACCAATATCTATAATCATATTACCATTAGGTTGTGATATGTCTACACCAGCTCCTATAGCTGCTGCTATTGGCTCTTCTATGATATACACTTCTCTAGCCCCAGCTTGTCTAGTAGCATCCTCTACTGCTCTCTTTTCTACTTCTGTAACACCTGTTGGCACACATACCATAATTCTAGGCATGAAAAATCTTCCAAATCCCTTTTTATCAACTATCTTATCTATAAAAGATTTTAACATCTTCTCAGTTACATCATAATCTGAAATTACACCATCTCTTAAAGGTCTTATTGCAACTATATTTCCTGGTGTTCTTCCTATCATTTTTTTAGCCTCTTCTCCTACAGCTAAAACAGAATCTGTTCTGTTGTCTATTGCAACAACAGATGGTTCTTCTAAAACGATTCCCTTACCACTAACATAAACAAGTACATTTGCAGTACCTAAATCTATGCCTATATCAGCTCCAGCCATTTTTTCAACTCCTTCATTTATATATTAGATTATAAGCCTATTTATTAATACTCCTATAATAAAGCATATACAAAAATCTCGCTTTAATCAAGAGAAAATAAATGTTTTGAGAGTATTATTCTTTTGCTATTTATAATTATATAATATATTTCTTACAATAATTTAATGTAATAAAAAAAGTAGGTTTTTAACCTACATTTTTTTATGTTCCTTCTCATACTTTAATTTCGTTGCTAATCCCCCTCTAATATGTCTCTCTGATTTATTTTTGTCTAGCACACTTTTAACTTCTTTGGCAAGGGATGGATTTATTTCCTTTAATCTTTCTGTAACATCCTTGTGAATTGTACTCTTACTTACTCCAAATGTCTTGGCTGTTTGTCTTACTGTAGTGTTTTTTTCAAGTATATATTTTGCTACCACTATGGCTCTTTCCTCTATATGAGATCTCAAAGATTACCCCCCTCACATAATAGCTTTAATGATATATATGTAAAAACACCAAAAAATATAACAAGCTTAACCAAATATGATTAAACTTGTTATACTTTTACTTAATTAGACTCATTGGGTCTATAGATTTTTCTCCATTATATGCTTCTAAATGCACATGTATACCCTCTTCACTTTCTATCTGAGAAGTACTTCCTACAGTCCCTAATGATTGTCCTTCTGTTACTTTCTGATTCTTCTTAACACTAACATTTTCATCTAGATTTGAATATACTACTACAGTATTATTGTCGCTTTTTATTTTTACTGATTTTCCATATTCTTCATCATCAAATACATCTACTACCATTCCGTTTAATAGAGATTTTATTTCTTTACCTTTAGTACAACTAACATCTATACCTTTATGAGTTTCCCAAACATCCAATGTTTTAGAATAACTAGGTTCTTTTTCTGAATATTCTCTTATTATCTTATCACCAATGTAATTTAATTTTGTTGTACTTGACTTATTTTCTTCTTTTGCCTTAGCTTTTTCTAAGTTTTGTTTTGAATCTGTCGCAGTAGGGATAGCATCTTTCTTATCTTTTTCAATTAAATGTATTTCCTCTTCACTATCTTTATTAGATTTTTCTATCATGCCTTTATTAGAAGCTAATTTATCTACATTATTATTTGTAAACCAAACTCCACCTACTGCTAATAAACAAACACATACAAATAAAGATAAATAAAAACCATCTTTTTCTAACAGTTTTTTCTTCATTTCGCACCTCCAAATATATTTCTACATTTGGATTATTGACGTGTTTTTGGTATTTTATACAATTATTAGTATATATCTTTTATTTTTGTATCAGTATAGTAATGTGATAATATATCATAGTATTTATAGCCTTCTTCTGCCATACCTTCAGCTCCCCATTGGCTCATACCAACTCCATGACCATATCCTTTTACTACAAAATCTATGTATCCTTCTCCAAATTTTATATCAAAGTTTGCAGAATTTAAGTTAAAAACAGTCCTCACATCTTTTCCTGTGACTTCTTTGTTTCCTAATTTTATTTTTTCTACAGTTCCAGCATCGCTTCTTTCAGTTATTGCAACTTGTTTACTCAAGTTATTTACATCTATCACAATGCTACTATAAGACTTTCTAAGGCTCTTAACAAAATCTGTGTTGCTTATTTTAAGTGTTGATGCAAATTTGGGAGAATACTTATCATATGGGCTTTCTACAGATTTTAAATAAGGATATTTTGATGAAAATACCTCTTCACTATTCTCTGTTTTCCCTGATGAGGTAGAGAAATAAAGAGGAAGTATAGCCTTATCATTGTAAGTTATTATCTGCCCCTTAGTGCCTTTAACTGCGTTTTTAATTTTAGAATACTTATTTTTAATCCATTCTTCACCATTCAACTTTTTAAGAGTCGCATAACTCTTGTATTCTTGACAGTGTTTATAATCAGTACATACCACTGCATTTTTATGTTTACTTGATTTCCCATGTTCTTGCTTATATACTACATACGTTCTAGCTGCTACAGCTTGGGCTTTTAAGGCCTCTATATCAAAATCCGAGGACATCTCACCAGCTAGTACTCCACATAAATAGTTTTCCATGTCCATTTTTTCAACTTTACCTGACATGTGATTATAGACATTTATAACTGGTGTTTTTTTGTCTACAGTTTCATAGTTTACTACCTTTTTATCTTCTTTCTTACCTTCATTTTTAATATCATTTTTTTTAATGGTTTTGTTTATGGAAACTACTTTCTCTGGTTTTTCAGTTAGCTCCACATTTTTGTAAGAAACTAAAGTTATCAATGAAGGGACTAACACAGAGCAAGTTACAAATCCTAACAAAACAACCAATGGGTTCTTCATATACTCTCCTCCTTAGCTTTTAAAACCTTGTATTTAAGTATATGAACAACCCTATCAATTTATAACTTACTTATCTAAACCAATTATTAATCTTCTACTATTTTGATTTGACCACCTAATGCTGTTATCTTTTTATCTATATCAACATAACCTCTTTGAATATGGTATATTTCTCCTATTTGAGTTTCTCCTTCTGCTATAAGACCGCATAAAATAAGCGCTGCTCCTGCTCTTAAATCAGTAGCATTTACTGCTGCACCGTGTAATTCATCTACTCCATTAACAACCGCACTTCTTCCATCTATTTTTATATTAGCACCCATTCTATTGAATTCAGCAACATGCATAAATCTATTTTCAAAAACAGTTTCTATAACTACACCAGTTCCATTAGCTACAGTAAGCATAGCCATAAATTGAGCTTGCACATCTGTAGGAAACCCTGGATGTGGTAAAGTCTTTATGTCTATTGGCTTTAATACCTTTGGACCTACTACTCTAACAGAATTGTCCATCTCTGTAATTTCACAACCAGCTTCTCTTAATTTAGCTACAACTGGCTTTAAATGCTCCATTAAAACATTTTCAACTGTTATATCACCTTTTGTCATAGCTGCTGCAACCATATAAGTTGCTGCTTCTATTCTGTCTGGAATTACATTATGTTCTGCTCCTTTTAACTCCTTAACACCTTTTATCTTTATAGTGTTAGTACCTGCACCTTTAACATCTGCTCCCATTTCATTTAAGAAATTAGCTAAGTCAACTATTTCTGGTTCTTCTGCTGCATTTTCTATTATTGTAGTTCCTTCTGCTAAAGAAGCTGCCATCATTATATTTTCAGTAGCTCCAACAGATGGGAAATCTAAATACAATTTATTTCCTACTAATTTTTCTGTTGCGGCTTCAACAAAACCGTGGTCCATTTCTATTTTTGCACCTAAAGCTTTAAATCCTTTTAAATGTAAATCTATAGGTCTCGTTCCTATAGCACATCCTCCTGGCATAGAAATTTTTGTACTATTAAATCTAGCAAGTAATGGTCCCATAACCAAAAAAGAAGCTCTCATCTTTCTTACAAGCTCATATGGAGCTTCACAAGTTCTTATATTACTTGCGTCAACAGTAAGTGTATTTTCTTTATATTCAACTTCTGCTCCTACATGTCTTAATAAATCTGATATAACATGAACATCTCTTAAATTTGGAACTCCATTTAAAGTTGATTTCCCGTTTGCTAATAAAGTTGCTGCTATTATTGGTAAAACTGCGTTTTTTGCGCCATCTATTTTAACACTACCTTTAAGTGGATTACTCTTTTTTACTATTATCTTAGCCATATTTTCTGATCTCCTCATAATTAATAATCTAATTTTATAATTGGTGTGGCAATATATATGAGTGTTTTTCCATCGTCCTCATTATATTTAATTCCTATATTTAAATTGATTTTTTCCCCTAAATATTCTAAATCATCATCATTTAATACTTTACTATATGCTGTTATAGATAAAAAGTTTACGTCTTTCACTTTATCTATTTGCTTAGCACTCATATTATATAATATTTTTTGTAAAATATCATCATATTTGTGGTTTTGTAACCTTTTTGTGTATTCTCCAACAATACAAGCAGATACATCTACTTGAGATGAATATTTATTTAACACGTTTTCTACACTACTATAAATATCCTCTTTATGTTTATATACTTTGTTGTCCAATATGTCAACTATTATGTAGCTTTCTTTATTATTTTTATTTATTCCTTTTATAGAAATTTCTTTATCGCTATCTTTTATAGTAGCATATAATTGTATTTCATCGCCATACCCTTTTTGGTTCCAATTTATTCCTTTTTCATCTAACTTTAGATTGTTAATTATTTCTAGAAAAATATTATGTAATTCTTTATTTGATAAATTGTAATTTATAACAGAATTAATTTTCATATTATAATATTTAAAATCGGCTTCTGAAGTTTCAAGAGCACTAATTAATTTATTATATCTAGTATTTATATTTGCATAAGATATTGTCATGCCTATAGCCATTAACATAAAAAAACTTACAACTAATTTTATTATCTTCATAATAAAAATCCCCCTTAAATTTGTTTTTCTCTATAACAGAATTATTAACAAATTTAAGAGAGATATACTTTATCAATATGTATTTTTATGCATTTTGTAATTTTATATTAAATAAATGTTTTTCAAACTCTTCGATTCCAATTCTCTCTAATACTTTACTTATTCTTTCTCCTGGACTTGCTAATTGTTTATATGTATAAAATACATCTTGCACTAATTCTTCTATATTATCCTCTGTATACAAATTACTAAGTCTATCTCCAAATCTATAGCCTCTTCCCATTCTACCACCAAGATAAACAGCTAGTCCTTTTTTATCAACTTCCATAGCTCCAAATGGACATGCTTGAGCACACTTTCCACAATTTACACATTCTTCTTTATTCCACACTAATTTCTTATCTTCCATATAAACTGATTTTTGTCTACAAGATGATGTACACAATCCACAATTTTTACATTTATCTTCATTAAATTTTACGTATACTTGACCTACTATACCCACATCATTAGTATTTGCTTTTGCACAGTTATTTGGACATCCAACTAGTGTAATTTTAGTTTTAGATGGTAAATCATATCCAAAATATGAATCATGTAACTTTCCACATAATTCTTGTGTATCATATATTCCATGTTGACATACAGTACCTTTGCATGCGACTAATGGTCTTACTTTTTTACCCGTACCACCATGCTTTAGCCCTACAGCTTTTAAATCTTCCTTCATTAAATCTATATCTTCATACTTTATCCATGGTATTTCAACAGCTAATCTAGTAGTAACACCTAAATAACCTCTACCATATTTTTCAGATAACTTTGATAAGTTGATAAGCTGTTCTGCTGTAAAGTTTCCCGCTCTACTCAATATTCTTATTGAGAAATACCCTTCTTGGCTTTGGGCTAATATACCTTCAGCTTTTAACCTTGCTTTTTCATCTTTACTAATCATATTTCACACCTCATAATATATAATTTTATAATTCTATATTGCTAATAATATGTTTAAATAAGTGCACATCCATATAAGCATATTCTAACTATGTTTATATTTTAAAACATAACAAAAGTATATTCAACTTAATAAACTGAATATACCTTCATTTTAAACAATTATATTATATTTTTTACAAAATTCTATTTTGAATCTCCTGTTTCAATTGGATTTGAATCATCAAGACTCCATCCCATCCATCCATCACTATAGAGAGAAGTATTTTCAAATCCCATAACATTTGCATATGTTAATACCTCTGCAGCACGCCATCCACTGCCACACATAAATGCAAGTTGTTTATTAGTATCTATATTTTCTTTATCCCACATTGCCAATATTTCATATTGATTTCTCATTGTGTTATCTATATTACGATACTCTTCTAGTGATACACTGTCACTACCTGCATGACCATATAAGGCTCCTGGTATACGACCTTTTTTATCATAATAGCTATATCCAGATATTTTACCTATATGTTCATCCCAAGAACGATTGTCCACTAATGTAAATTTATTTTTATCTCTTAGTTTTTGCTTTAATTCTGGTATACTAACAATTAGTTGTGGATTAGCTGGTATATTTGCTCCAAAAGTAGTACATGAACTTTTTGGATTGCTAGTTAACTCCAGCTCATATCCTTCTGATAACCATGAGTTTATTCCACCATTCAAAACTCTTACATCTCTTACTCCTATATATCGTAATATAATAGCAATTCTATAAGAAGCCATAGATGCGCTACTTGAAACTATCACAGTATCATCTTTTGTAAATCCATAGTCTAAAGCAAATTTGGCCAAATTATCATTGTTAGTAAGCATCCATGTTGGAGGAGGTTCTATAATATCAGTATTTATATGAACACTTGTAGGTATATGCCCTTTTGCATAAGATTCTTTTTCTTCTCCCCAACTTGCTTCAATCATTTTTATATTCTTAGAATATTCAAATGTCTCTGGAATTTTTCCATCCAAGATATCTTTTATTATGGAAGCAGGTACTATCATTTGATAATTTTTATATCTTTCCATTGGAAGATTTTCATTATTTGCCCATTGTTTAATATCATATTTATATAGATTTTTATATCCTTTTTTAGATAAGTAAGTAGCTACAAGTAAAGCATCTTTTCCATTAGCATCATATAGTACTATATTTTTATCTAAATCAATACCTTTTGTTTTTAGTGCTTGTTCTAATACTTTGTCTTTTTTATCTGAGTCTACATATAACCAATTCGCAGAAAAATCTACTGCTCCTCTTATATGTCCACCTCTTTTTACTCCATCTAATTTCCAGCCATTATATGCATCATTTAAACGAGTATCAACTATAACCCAAGATTCATCTTGTACTTTCTCTTTCAAATCTTCTGTAGAAATTGATTTAACATTAGCACAAAAACCTTCTTCTATTTCTTCTCTTAATTTCTTCGACATAATTTGTACTCCGATTTCTAATCAATCTTTTATTATTTTAAATCTATTTAACTAAATCAAAATCATATTCATCCACACCATCAACTGAATTATATACTTTTGTAAATCCATTCTCTGAAAGTATTTTAGCTGCTTGCCCACTTCTATTTCCAGTTCTACAGTATAAAATTATATCCTTATTTTTATCAAGTTCTCCCATTTTCTTTTCTGTGTCTTCTAGTGGTATATTGATAGCTTCTTTTAAATGTCCAGTTTCAAATTCTTTTGACTTTCTAGCATCTATTACTATAGAATCTTTATTTTCGCTTATTAACTTTAACATTTCAGGCGCAGTTATATCATTATATGTAACTAATTCATAATCAAAATCTTTCACACCTTCTACATTATAAACATCTTTAAATCCATTTTTTACTAATATTTCAGCAGCTTTTGCACTTTTTTTACCTGAGTTACAATACGCTAATATAGTTTTATCCTTATATCCTTCTAAAGCACTTAATTTATCTTCTAAATCATCTACTGATATATTTATACCATTTATAATATGACCTTTAGCATAGTCCTCTGCACCTCTTACATCTAATATCAATAATTCTTTATTTTTCTTCATCATTTTTACAGCCTCTTCACCTGTGGCTTCTTTATAACTAGCCTTATCTTGACTTTGAGAAGATTCTTTTGGTTTTTCTGATTCTTTAGAATCACAACCAACTACACTCCCTAATGTTAATACTAAAGTTAAACCAATAGCTAAAACTTTAAATCTTTTACTAAATTTCATAAAATTACCCTCCAAATATTAAAAATATTCCCTTTTTTGATATAAAATCTTATTTTATTATAGTATTCGAATTCATTATAACAAAATTAAAATATATTTGATACTTATTTACTTGTTTACAGCCATAGTTTTTTTCTATAGTTCAACAGGAAAGAATAGAATTTTTCTTTGTTCCATAAACACATCTACCTTTTCATTTATTTCATATAAATTATTGTTGCTACTAGCTTTTAATACCGTTCCATCAATATCTACATCATAGTAAACTTTATCTCCTGCATATCTTTTTTTCAATATAGACCCTTGTCTTCCTACATCATTATCAATCGTTTTTAGGATTATACTTTCTTTTGGTATCATTAACTCTACATTATCTATATTTATATTTTTATATTTATCTAATTTAATAGAAATTATATCATTTACAAATTCTCCATTTCTTATATTTCCGATTAAATAATTTTTTTCTCCAAATATATTTGCAACTTCTTTACTTTTGGGATTTTCATAAAGATTATCAGGTGTGTCGAATTGTTTAACCTCACCATTTAACATAACTGCTATTCTATCACTCATCATTAACGCTTCTTCTTTGTCATGTGTTACTAATATCGTTGTTATCTTTAGATGTTTTTGTAATCCTAATACAAATTCCCTCATTTCATTGCGTAAATTAATATCTAAATTTGAAAATGGCTCATCTAATAACAGTACCTTTGGATTTATTGCTAAAGACCTTGCTATTGCAACACGTTGTTGTTGTCCTCCTGAGAGTTCGTTTGGATATTTATTTTCATATCCTTTTAACTTAACTAAATTTATAAGCTCGTTTACTTTACTTTTTCTTATATTCTTATTTATTTTTTTCATTTTAAGACCAAATTCTATATTTTCATATAAAGTCATATGTGGAAATAATAAATAATCTTGAAAAACTATTACAGTATCTCTTTTTCCTATAGGTATATCTAATACTGATTCATTATTTAAAAGTATATCTCCGCAATCAGGATGTAAAATACCAGCAATTAATTTTAGAGTAGTACTTTTTCCACAACCTGATGGACCTAAAAGAGAAACTATTTCTCCTTCTTTTATATCTAAATTCATATTGTTTAAAACTTTGATTTTGTTAAAACTCTTACATAAATTTATAAGTTTAACTGATGACAATTATTACACCTCCAATCGTACTAAAATAGCCTTGTATTTTGAATATGCTTATAGTTCTTTTTTACATTGTATTCTATTATTATCAAGATAAATAAACTTATTATTAAAAAGAGCATACTATACAAAGATGCGATTGTCCTGTCTCCACTTTGTATATATGGAAACATAATCATTGGATAAGTTATGACACTACCTCCGCCTATAAGAAGAGTCAAAAAATATTGACTAAAGGATATTATGAAAGACATACTTGATGCACCCAATATCCCTGGCAAAATCAAAGGGAAAGTTACATATCTAAATGTATTAAATCTACTTGCTCCAAGTACTTTCGCTTGTATTTCTAAATTATCACCTATTAATTTATAAACATCTGTTATTATTCGAACTGAATATGGTATACATGGAAGTATATTTATAATAATTACTCCCAAAATATTATTGGCCAGACCTATTCTAATAAATGCTATATGTATGCCCATAGCAACAGATATTAGTGGAATTATAATTGGAGACAATATCAGTAACTCACAAAACCTTTTTCCTTTAAAATCGTATAGTGCTAACGCTTTAGATGCTGGTATACTTAATAAAATAGTAACTAAGACTACAGTTATTGATATTATAATACTTCTCAAAATGATATTCAGATTATTTATATCCAAAATATATCTAAATCCTCTTAATGAAAATTCCTTAGGTAAAAGATTTGGAAATGCCCATGTATTTACAACTCCCCATATTGACAATAATATTATAGGAGCTATAATAACTACAAACATGATATTAAGAATTATATTAAATTTTTTACTCATAGATACTCCTATACATTATATTTTGATATTTTATTAAAAAATCTATCATAAATTATTAATAGTATAAAACTTATTCCAGATAATACAACATTGATACACATTGAGATTGGTCTTTGCATTAAATCTGAGCTAGAATAACTCAGATATGCTTGAACTGGTAATGCTTTTGGAGTTGATGCACCTATTAAAAAAGGTACTTCAAAAGAACCAAATGAAAAGGCAAAAATTATTATAAATGAAGAAATTATTGTAGGCATAGCAAGCGGCAACACTATATATCTAAACGTTTGAAGTTTACTTGCACCTAAATTTATAGACACTTGTTGTAGATTATCATTTATATTTTTCAATATATTATAAACCATCAGTGTTATATATGGTATTCCTTTCCACAAATAAACTAAAATTATCCCTATTCCATTTTTATCAGAAACCATTGGTATAAATTCAGATGAATCCTTTATTATATTGAAAAAATAAAATACTCTTGAAACTATACCTGTTTGAGAAAATATTATAAATACCAATAATACAGCTATTACATGTGGAACTACTAGTGGAACATTTAGAATCATATATCTAACTTTAGAAAATTTATTTTGAGACATTATATATGCTAAAAGTATACCTATAATAATAGCCAAAATTGATGACACTAAAGAAATCTTCAAACTAAAGATAAGAGATTCTAAAAAATTAGAATCTCTAAAAATTTCTCTATAATAATTTAATGTAATTTGCTCAAGACCAATATGAGGAAAAAATCCTAGACTTTGTGAGATGCAATTTATAATTCCTACACCCATTATAAGTATCAAGATGATAGATACAGGTGCTATTAATAAATATGGAATTATTTTATCATTAATTATTTTACTTTTCACTTTCTAGTACCTCTTGAGTCCATATTTTTTCTATTATTGGAACTATTCCTGCTTTTAATTCTGGAACTGAATTTTTTAATACTATAGTTTCACTAAATTTCTTAACATCTTCACCTGGAATCTTCTTCATATCTAAAACAGATGTATCTCCCCAATTTTTAGTTTCTGTCTTAGAGGATTGTGCATCTATACTCATCAAAAAATCTATTAACGCTATTGCACCTTCTTTATTTTGAGAATTATCTGGTATAGCAACAAAATGTGTGTTACTTATATTTCCTTTTTCAAATTCTATTGCTTTTGTAGATTTGCTAAACTCTCCACTTTCTATCCTTCCTAATAATACATTGGGAGCATAAGTCATTGTAAAATAGGTTTCATTATCTGAATACATATTATCTAACTGAGAGGATGTCGCAGGATAAGTTTTACCTTTATTCCATAAGTATGGTTTTATTTCTTTAAGATACTCCATAGCGGGTTGTATGACTTGTTTTACTTTAGCTTCATCTTCTGGTAAATTTTTTACTTTATCATATCCTACTACATCATATATTATATTTCTGACAAATGCACTTCCTGTAAAATCTGGTGGGGCTGGATAGGTAAATTTTCCAGGATTAGATACAATTACTTTTTTTAGTGTTTTTGCATCAGTTATTTTTGTATTAATCTTAGATATGTCTGTTACAACTGCAAATTGAGATTTCCCCCAAGGAGCTTCCATCCCCTCTACCCTAACTCCAAAATCTGTAGTAATATCTTCAGAAGATGAATCAACATACTTTTCATAATTAGAAAGTTTCTCTACAAAAGGTCCAAATAACAATTTATTCTCTTTTGCTGTTTTGAAGTTTTCTCCATTTATCCAAACCACATCTATAGTACCCTTAGCATTTCCAGCTTGTTTTTCTGACAATAGTTTATTAAGAATGTTTTCTATATCCATTCCTACTCTTTTTACAGTTATGTCATAGTCTTCTTTCATCTTTGGAATTACATAACTATCAAACCATTTATTCATTACTTCATTTCCACCATATCCATAAAAGTTAACTGTTGTACCTTTTGCAGATTTTAAAATCTCTTCATTGCTACTTTTTAATATATCTTTTTGAGGCTCTTCTTTTTTATCGTTATTTGAACACCCTATCAATCCAAATACAAGCCCTAAACATAATAATATTGTTAATATCCTCTTTTTCATTTTTTCCCCTCTCAAAAATTAATTTATAATATTTTTTTTGCTTCTAGTAGTCTTTGAACTGCTGTAAATAAAACGACTATAGAAAATAGATTTGCTATCGTTCCAATATAACTTTGAAATAAAATCATCAAAGTAAAAAGTATAAATCCCTCACTCCTTTCAGCTACACCAGCTTGATAATAAAATGATTTCATACCTTTTTTATCAGTTAAGGCCCCAACAGTTAAAAATATAGTCATTGACATAAGAATACTACTTAAAAGAATCATTAGATTTAACCTTACATCAATCATCTTCAAGCCAAATACTAAAATCATACTTATTTCTACTATTCTGTCAAAAGTAATATCCATTAATGTTCCAAATAAGGATGTTTTATTACTACTTCTCGCCATATCACCATCTACAGCATCTAGGTATCCTGAAACCCATAATGTAATTATTGCTAGCACTTTCATATCGAGATATATAAATAAAGACGTAGATATTCCAACTATAAGTGCTATTATTGTCACGTTATTTGGAGTTAATTTAAGTTTTAAAAAGAACTCTGCTCCTTTGATTATAAATGGCTCTACATATTTTCTTGCATGTGTATCTAACATATTATTTCCTTTCATTAGCTTATATACTTTTTATGGGAATTTATTAAGTTTCTATATTCATCGTCTTTGCTACTTCTATTCCTTTATACCTTGTACTCCATTTTTTAATAGATGATGTTTTCTTCTGGGTTAATTTATTTTTGTTTATAACATCAACATCAAAAATTAAATCTAATACATGTAGTACTTTTTTATCTGCCATTAACATAGACTCACAACAAGATTGACAGTATGAGATTACATAATCTGTTTTTTCATTATTTGCTCTATTTTTGGTCTGGTTTATAGCAACTTCATTATTAGTAACTCTTACCATACCTCCAGAGCCACAACACTCTGTGTTTTCTCTATTTTTTTCAAATTCAATTATTTTTATTCCCATAAAACCTAGTATATATCTGACTGACTCATGTATATTATGCTCATTTCTTATAGGGCATGGGTCATGTAATAAAAATTCCTGATTTAAATCATCATAATGATTTTTTAGATTTTCTGGAAGTCCATATTCTTTTATCACTTCCCATATTGAAGTCACTTTTATATCACTATTATTTCTTATAGTATTAAAACAATTTGGACAAGTTACGATTACTTCGTCTATATAATTTTCTCTAAATAGCTTGTCTATTTTAGAATAATATTTATCAAATTTATTTGTATCTCCCATAGCTAAAGTTGGCTTGCCACAACATTCAAAAGCTAAGGATATATTTTCTATATGATTTTCTAAATATTTATATGTTGCTAATACTAAGTCACTACTATAGCTAGAAAGGCTACATCCTGGAAAAAAAATCTTTTTAGTGTTTTTTTTAATAAATTTTTTTGAGAATAATGAAGAGAAACTATTAGTTTGATGAAATTTTATTGTTCTATATCCTATATCATTTAATTCTTTTTGATTGCTATGAAATATTTCTTTCCTTACATCAAAAAACATTTCTTTTAAATCTATATCTTTTGGACACTCTACCTTGCATATTCCACATAACATGCAAGAATATGGTATATTTTTATTTATTGATTTATTTTGCAAAATGTCTATCATAAGTTCTCTTGGTGAGTCTCCAAATTCTTTCATCATAGGACATACCTTAAAACATTTTTTGCAATTTATACAATCATTGTTATTTTTTTCGATTTTTTTTAACGTCTCTAATTTTAACTTTACCTCTTTTATACAAATACACCTCCATATTGATTAATAGCTTTTTTCTATAATAAAAAACTCATTCTATAAAATTATAACAAATAGAATGAGTTTTTTCTAATAGATATTATCTATGCACTTTTTAATATATTTTTATTCAACTGTTACTGATTTAGCTAAGTTTCTTGGCTTATCTACATCACAACCTCTTAATACAGAAACATGATAAGCAAGTAATTGCATTGGTACAACTGCTAATATTGGTGATAAAATATCATCTGAGTTTGGTATATAAATTATTTTTTCAGCAGCTTTTTCAACGTCTTTATTATGACTTTGAGCAATTGCTACAACATAAGCTCCTCTTGCTCTTACTTCTTCCATATTAGAAACCATTTTTTCAAATAATTTTTCTTGAGTAGCTATAGCAATTACAGGAGTTCCTTTTTCTATTAATGCTATTGTTCCATGTTTTAATTCTCCTGCTGCAAAAGCTTCTGCATGTATATATGATATTTCTTTTAATTTTAATGAACCTTCCATTGCTAAACTATAGTCTATACCTCTTCCTAAATAGAAAGCATGGTCAGAGCTAACAACTGTTTTAGCAACTTCTTTTATATATTCTTCATTATCTAATATTTCTTGTATTTTTGATGGTATTTCTTTCATCTTAGTAATCATACCATCATAAAACGCTCTAGTTATTGTTCCTTTTTTAATAGCAAAATCTAAAGCTATCATATATAAAGAAGTTATTTGAGTTGTATATGCCTTAGTTGATGCAACTGCTACTTCAGGTCCTGCCCAAGTATAGAAAACATCATCTGATTCTCTTGCTATAGATGAACCTACAACATTAGTTATTGAAAGTATTCTTGCTCCTTTAGCTTTTGAATCTCTTAGTACTGCTAAAGTATCTGCTGTTTCACCAGATTGGCTAACTAATATTACTAATGAGTTTTCATCTACAAATGGGTCACTATATCTAAATTCTGATGCTATATCAGTTATTACTGGTATATTTACAAATTTTTCTATAGCATACTTACCAAGTAATCCAGCATTATATGCCGTTCCACAAGCTACTATATAAACTTTATTTATTTTATCTAAATCTTCTTTAGAAATATTTATACTATCTAAAATTATATTTCCATTATCATCAAGTCTTCTTTCTAGAGTTTCTCTAACTCCTGTTGGTTGCTCATGTATTTCTTTTGACATAAAGTAATCATATCCACCTTTAGATGCAGCTTCTACATCCCATGTTACATGGAATACTTCTTTTTCTACAACATTTCTATTAGAATCATAAATTGTTACATTTTCATCTTTTAGGTGAACTATCTCTCCATTTTCTAAGAAATAAACATCTCTAGTATATTTTAATAAAGCAGGTATATCTGATGCTATAAAGTTTTCGCCTTCACCCACACCAACTACAAGAGGACTATCTTTTCTTACTGCAACTAATTCATTTCCATGTTCTTTACATATAACACCTAATGCATAAGCTCCTCTTAATTTTGATATAGTTTTATATACAGCGTCTAATAAGTTACCTTCATAGTATTTATCTACTAAATGTGCTATTACTTCTGTATCTGTTTGAGATTCAAATTTAACACCTTCAGAAATTAATTCTTCTTTGATTTCCATATAATTTTCTATTATCCCATTATGAACAACTGCTATTGTTTTAGCTTGATTAAAATGAGGATGTGAATTTACATCAGATGGTTCTCCATGAGTTGCCCATCTTGTATGTCCTATTCCCAAATTTCCATCAATAGGATTTTTTTCTAAATCTTCTGCAAGCACAGAAAGTCTACCTTTGAACTTTCTAATATTAAGTTCATCACAATTAGAACCATTAACTGCTACACCTGCTGAGTCATAACCTCTGTACTCTAGCTTAGAAAGCCCCTCTATGATAACTTCTGCTGCCTTTCTACTTCCTAAATATCCAACTATTCCACACATTATTTGTGTCCTCCTAAAAATATTATTTATATATTTTAAGAGTTAGGTCATATAAGTTTACTTTGGCTTCCCTTTGTCCATAGGATTACTCCTATTATTTAAAGAAGTCTTTCGATGGTAAACACACCGCAGAGCATCCGCCGACAATTCGATTAACTCTGACCTCGTCAACTTAGTTCCAATAATACTTAATTCTTGTGCCTATAACTAAGTTCTGGCGCTTAGAAAGGTGTCCTCAGGGTTTATATCTGAGAATACCCTTATAAATTACGATAATTTTTCTTGTATAAGATTAGCTAAATTTGTTGCTAATTCTTTTATTTGACCTTCCTCTTTACCCTCTAACATAACTCTAACTAATGGTTCAGTTCCTGATGGTCTTATTAAGACTCTACCATTTCCATCTAAAATAGATTCTATTCTTTCTATTTCAGCTTTTATTTCTGGATATTCCATATATTTGGTTTTATTTTCATTTTTTATTGTTGCATTCACTAGTACTTGTGGATATTGACTCATTATTGATGCAAGTTCTGATAAAGGTTTCTTTTCTTGCAATATTATATTTGCAAGTATTAAAGAACTAAGAACTCCATCTCCTGTAGTATTGTAATCTAAGAATATCATGTGTCCAGATTGTTCTCCACCAAGATTATATCCATTTTTAGCCATGTCTTCTAAAACATATCTATCTCCAACTGCTGTAGTAGATAATTTTATTCCATTTTCTTTTGCAGCTATTGTTAATCCTATATTACTCATAACTGTAACTACTAAAGTATCTTGTGCTAATTTATTATTTTTCTTTAAATTTAAAGCACTCAATATCATTATATGGTCTCCATCAACAATTTGACCCTCTTCATTTACTGCAATTAATCTATCAGCATCTCCATCATACGCAAGACCTAAGTCAGCATTATGTTCCAAAACAGCCTTTTGAAGTTGTTCTGGATGTGTAGAGCCACATTTATAATTTATATTGTTTCCATCTGGTGAACTATTTATTGAAATTACACTTGCTCCTAATTCATCAAATACTATTGGTGCTACTTTATACGATGCACCATTAGCACAGTCCAAAACCACTTTTAATCCTCTAAAATCAGTGTTAATTATTGATTTTAAATAATCTACATAATCTCTTTGTGCATAATGCTCATGTAATCTTCGTCCTACATTTTCACCAACTGGCATACAATCTACTTTAGCCATGTCATCTATATATTCTTCTATCTTTAATTCTATTTCATCATCCAATTTATATCCATTCTTATTAAAGAATTTAATTCCATTATATTCAACAGGATTATGAGATGCAGATATAACCACACCACAATCAGCACCATATTTTCTAGTTAAATATGCAACTGCAGGGGTTGGTATTATTCCAACAGTAATAACATCACATCCAACAGACATAAGACCTGCTATTAAAGATGCCTCCAGCATATCTCCTGATATTCTAGTATCTTTACCTACTACTACTTTTACTCTATGGTCTCCTTGAGCTAAAACAAATCCACCAGCTCTACCAAGTCTATATGCTAAGTCACATGTTAATTCTGTATTTGCTATTCCTCTAACTCCATCTGTTCCAAAATACTTTCTCACTAAATATTCTCCTTTCATAATTGAAAAGCTTGTAATTTGTATTATATTTTTATAATTCATAAAATACTATTATATTCTTAATTTCAGTCATAAAAATATTTTAATACTTCTCAGCAAAAAAGACAATAGAAATAATTCTATTGTCTTTTTTTTGACATCTTTTTTCTTTATTAGTTAGTTGCTCCGCAACATGTAGCATCCATACCTTTTTGTAAAGCTGCTCTGTTTAATGGAACAAATTTTTCTTTTCTAGGTCCGAAAACTTTTTTAAATGCTTCTAATACAGACTCTATATCTACTGTATCAGCTACTTTTAAGTAAGCTCCTAGCATTATCATATTAGCAACTTTATCATTACCTAATTCAACAGCTAATTCATTTGCTGGGATATAATAAACATCTACATCTGTTCTTTCAACTTTTTCTTTTATTAAAGAGCTATTTACTATTATTTTTCCACCAGGTACAACATCATCTTTAAATTTTTCAAATGCTGGTATATTTAATAATATAGCTGCAGTTGCATCATTTGTTATAAGTGGAGAACCAACTGGTTCACTAGATACAGTTACTGCACAGTTTGCTGTACCTCCACGCATTTCTGGTCCATAAGATGGTAACCAAGAAACTTCTTTACCTTCTAACATTCCTGCATAAGTAAGTAATTGTCCCATAGACATAACACCTTGGCCTCCGAAGCCTGCACATATTACTCTAGCTGTAGACATTTACTTCACCTCCTCAACTTCAACATTTTTGAAATTTCCTAATGGATAGTATGGTATCATATTGTCTCTTAACCATTGTAAAGCATCATTTGGAGCTAGTCCCCAGTTTGTAGGACAAGTAGATAATACTTCTACTATTCCAAATCCTAATCCTGCTTGTTGAACTTGGAATGCTTTCTTTATAGCTTTTTTAGCTTGTCTAACATGAGCTGGAGTATCAACTGCTACTCTTTCTACAAATACAGCTCCTGTTAATGTAGCTAACATTTCACTTACTCTTATTGGATAACCTTGAGTTTCAGCATTTCTTCCTGATTGAGCAGTAGTAGCTCTTTGTCCAACTAATGTAGTTGGAGCCATTTGTCCACCAGTCATACCATATGTTGTATTGTTTACAAATATAGTAGTTATTTTTTCTCCTCTAGCAGCTGCATGAACTATTTCAGCAGTACCGATTGAAGCTAAGTCTCCATCACCTTGATAAGTGAATACTGTGTTTTCAGGATGAACTCTTTTTATTCCTGTAGCAGCAGCTGGTGCTCTACCATGAGCTGCTTCTTGAGTGTCACAGTTAAAATATTTATATCCTAAAACTGAACATCCAACTGGAACAACACCTACAGCATCACCTAATACTCCTAATTCTTCTAATACTTCACCAACTAATCTATGGATTATACCATGTGTACATCCTGGACAGTAGTGAGTTTGAGTATCTTGTAACCCTTCAGTTTTCTTAAATACAACAGCCATTATCTAGCACCTCCTGCAACCAATTCTCCGGCAATAATTTTTTTAGCTTTTTCAACTATTTCTGCTGGTGTTGGAGTCATTCCTCCTGGTCTTCCATGGAAGTAAACTGGTAATTTACCTTCTACTGCCATTTTTACATCTTCCACCATTTGTCCCATACTCATTTCAACAGTTAATATGTTTCTAGCACTAGGGATTTGATCAAATGCTTCAAATGGGAATGGCCATAATACTTTAGGTCTTATAAGACCTGCTTTTATTCCTTCTTCTCTTAATATATCAATTGCGCTTTTCACTATTCTTGAAGTAGTTCCATAAGCTGCAAATATAAATTCAGCGTCTTCTGTTTTGTACATTTCATATTGTACTTCATTTTTTTCCATTTCATTGAATTTAGCTTCTAAGTGCCAACAGTGATCTTCTAATACTTCTGGCTCTAAGTATAAAGAGTTTATTACATTAGGTACTCTTTTTCCTTTAGTTCCAACAGTTGCCCAATCTTTAGGAGGCAATTCTCTTTTCTTTTCAGGAGCTTTGAATTCAACTGGCTCCATCATTTGACCTATCATACCATCTGCAACTACCATAACAGGTGATCTGTAGTAATCTGCAACATCAAAAGCTTCCATTATCATGTCAACAGCTTCTTGAACTGTAGCTGGTGCGAATACTGGAGTTCTGTAGTCTCCATTTCCTCCACCTCTTGTAGACATAAAGTAGTCAGCTTGTGAAGGTTGTATACTTCCAAGTCCTGGACCACCTCTCATTACGTTAAGTACAACACAAGGAACTTCTGCTCCTACTGCATATGTTATACCTTCTTGTTTTAAAGCAACTCCTGGTGAAGATGAAGAAGTCATAACTCTTGCTCCTGCACCTGCTCCACCATAAACCATGTTTATCGCAGAAACTTCTGATTCAGCTTGAACGAACGCTCCACCTATTTTAGGTAACTCTCTTGATAAATATTCTGGTAATTCACTTTGTGGAGTTATTGGGTAACCGAAGAAATATTTGCAACCAGCTTCTATAGCTGCTTTTCCAAATGCTTCGTTACCTTTCATAAGTATCTTAGCCATTAAAATTCCCCCTTAAATATTAATTTAAATTAATCTCTTTCTACTGTTATAACTACATCTGGACACATAGTCGCACAACTTGCACATCCTATGCATTTTTCCATTTCAGAAACAGTTGCTGGGTTATACCCTTTTTTGTTTATTGTGTTTGAGTCTAATTGTATGATTTTTACTGGACATGCTTCAACACATAATCCACAACCTTTACAACGTTCTTGATTAAAAGATACTTTTCCTTTAGCCATTTACCTAAGCCTCCTTAAACTTTCTATATATTTGAGCTCAAACTACATCCAGTCTTCTCTCATATATAATTTTATTGGAAAAATTTCTCCCTCTAAATCTTTTGGTAATTGTTCAACAAGATTTTCTAAGCATGCAACATATCTTATAGGTATATTACACTCCTTAGAAACTTCTTCTGCAACTTTTTGACCTCTTAATACATCATCAATAGTAGTAAATCTAATAAGATGAGTATTATTAATTAGACCTGTTACCTTTAGTTTAGAAGATTTTTCTATTTCCTTTATATATTGGATAACTTCTTCAGAAGTTTGAGTTTTCTCCCTATTTGCATTTATTACAAAAAGCATGTCATAGTCGCCTTCTTTTAATAAATGACTAAATCTTCCTATAACTCTAGCACCTACATTATCTCCGCCTAAGTCTATAACAGAATTGTATGAATGATCAACCATAGGTGACATTACTTCTGCTGATACTGCTGGTAAATCTAATGTTGGAGCATTAATTGAACTATCTATTGGTTGTATACCTAAAGATTTCATTAACTCTTTCTTTTCTCTAGTTCTAAAGTATACATTCACCACATCCAAATCAGCTATAGCAACTTTGCCAGAAACCATATCTCTTAATTTAACAACATAGTTCATCGCAAATTCACTTTTACCACTTCCATAGTGACCTGTTATGATTCTTATTCTTTTATCATTAGTTATCATAAACTTGAGCCTCTTCTTCACCAATTAAAACTCTAAGTCCACCTTGAGCTAATGCAATCATTTCATCTTCACCTGGATAAACTTTTACATCTGCTATAAATTTAACTCTATCTGCAATCATATCTGTAAACATTTTTGAATATGCGATTCCACCAGTTAATAATATTGCTTTTACATCTCCCTTAAGAACTGCTGCATTAGCTCCTATTTCTTTAGAGATTTGATATGCCATAGCTTCATATACTAATTTAGCTTTTTCATCACCAGCTTCAATTCTTTCTTCAACTTCTCTAGCATCATTAGTATTTAAATATGCAACTAATCCACCATTACCTTTTATTTTCTTTTTAATTTCATCTTGAGTATATTCTCCACTGAAGCACATTTTCACTAATGCTCCTACTGGTAATCCACCACTTCTTTCTGGAGAGAAAGGACCTTCTCCATCTAATGCGTTTGCAACATCTACTATTCTACCATTTTTATGAGCTCCAACAGAAACTCCTCCACCCATATGTGCAACTATAAGATTTATATCTTCATATTTTGCGTTTATCTCTTTAGCAAATCTTCTTGCTATTGCCTTTTGATTTAAAGCATGTACTACACTTGCTCTACTTATTTCAGGCATACCAGAAATTCTAGCAACATCTTCTAGTTCATCCACAACAACTGGGTCTACTATGTATGAAGGAACATTAACTTCATCACCTATTTGTTTTGCTATTATACCACCTAAATTTGAAGCATGTTCTCCTAAAACTCCTACTTTTAAATCTTCTATCATAACATCACTTACTGAGTAAGTTCCACCTTTTATAGGCTTAAGAAGACCACCTCTACCTACTACAGCATCTAAGTCAGATGTTTTTACTCCACCCTCTTTTAATGCTTCTTCTATTACTTGTTTACGAAATTCAAATTGGTCTGAAACCTTCTCATACTTTCCTATTTCTTCAGAAGAGTGTCTTAGTGTCTTTTCAAATACTAAATCCTCATTATCAAATACAGCTATTTTAGTTGATGTCGAACCAGGATTTATTGTTAAGATTTTAAATATTTTGCTCATTTGCCTATTTCCCCCTTAAATTTAAGCCTTTGCTGCCATTAAAACGCCCAAGGCTATTGAGTTAAGCTTAGTTTCTTCACTATCTGCTCTAGAAGTTAATATTATTGGTGCTTTAGCTCCAACTATAACTCCTGCATTTTTTGATTTTGAGAAAAATACTAAAGCTTTGTATAATATATTGCCACCTTCGATATCTGGAGCCAATAATATATCAGCTCTTCCTGCTACAGGATGATCTATACCTTTATGTTTAGCTGCTTCTAAAGACACTGCATTATCTATTGCAAAAGGTCCACCAACCATACAACCTTTGATTTCTCCTCTTTCATACATTTCTTCAAGTTCTTTAGCTTCAACTGTATCTTTCATTTTTGGATTTACTTTTTCTTTTGCGCATATTGCAGCAACTTTTGGTTCGCTTATATCTAATGAATGTGCTACTGTGCAAGCATTTTCTATGATTTGCTTTTTAGTATTTGTATCAGGAGCTAAGTTCATAGCTGCATCAGTTACGAAAAATAATCTGTCATACCCCTCTACATCAAATACTGCTACGTGGCTTAATACATTACCAGTTCTAAGACCCACTTCTTTGTTTAAAACTGCTTTTAGTATTATTGATGTGTCTACTAAGCCTTTCATTACCATATCGGCTTTTCCTTGTGAAACTAATTCAACAGATTTTAGAGATGCTTCTGCTAAATCTTTTATATCTATTACTTCATAATTTTCGATATCCATGTCTATGCTTTTTGCAATTTCTTTAGTCTTTTCTATATCACCTATTAAAATGGCATTTGCTATTTTTTCTTTTCTAGCCATTTCAACTGCCATTAAAACTTCTTTATCTTGACAACATGCTACTGATATAGTTTTAGGTCCTCTTTCTTTTGCAAACTTAATTACTTCTTCAAAACTTCTCATGCATTTCCACCTCATCTTGAATTTTTTGAAATAGAACTTTTATATCTCAATTAAATTATAACTCGTTCAGCAACGTTTTCCTAGGGATAATTGAAATATTTAATTCAAAAATATTTATTTAAATCTATTTATCAGTCTTTTTTCATATATCTAACACTTTTTAGATTTAACAAATATCTCATTGTCCTTATTTTATAATATAACTAAAATAAACAAGATGCAACAAAAACATAAAATTAACAAACTTAATTTTATAGATTTTTTTGTCACATCTTGTAACAACTAAATATTCAAAATATTTGTTCATTCCACTTCAACAATATTAGGTTCTATATTTATTTTTTTAAATTGATATGTTGTTTCATATTTTATTTTATATTTACCATTTTCAGTAGGTGCTTCTGATAAATCGATATATAACGAAATATCTTTTTTATTTAGCTTACTTAAATCTTCTGTTGATTCTACAACAACTTGAATATCTCCAGTAAAAATTATACTCGGATTGTCCATATTTGCTGGAATATTTCTTAACATAATATCTTCTGAACTATATACAAACTCAGCACTTAATTGTTTTGTTTCATTTAGTTTTATAGTTATAGAGCTATCATCAATAGTTATTCCTTCTGGAATCTCTAGACTCACTTCTTTTTCCTCTCCATTAGCTAAATCAACTAAATCAATAGGTTTTGTCTTAATATAATTTATTTTGTCTATACTTTCTTTTTTACCTTTTATGCTAACTTCATCTTTACTTAATTTATAATTTTTCAATGTATTATTATCTTGATTATTATCCTTTAAATCTACTCTTATTGGTACAGTTTTTTCTTTTAATAATTGTACACTTGCTGTTACAGAATTTGAACTTAGTGTCACACCTTCAACCTTAGTTCCATCACTATTTAAAGGTATTAAATCCAATTTTTTAGAGAAATCTTCTGTCTCGTTACCTACATTTAGATTAGCTCTTATATTCTTAACTTCCTTAACTAGACTCATTGGACCCGATATATCGACATAATTTTTATTCAGTTCAATTTTATCTATATTTCTTTTAGAATTTCCACTTACTTCTACCTTTATATCTCTTTTTTCTTTTATATTTTTCTCAAGATTTACTATTAAAACGTCATGCTTAAATTCTAAAGTAACACCTTGAGGAATATTTGCTTTTAAATATACTTCCTTCTTACCTTGTATTGGGTCTTCAACAGTTCCATATACATGTATATCTTCTTTTTTAACTTTTTGTACCTTTGATAAACTACCTTTTATATACACATCTGCTGTTAATTTTTCGTCTGGATATATAACAAGATTTTTATCATTTAAATCACTCATATTACTTATAGATACAGGTATATCTTCAAACCCTCTAGTTTCTTCAGGGTCAACTACAGCCATGACATACATCCATAAAGCAATTGCACTTAAAAATGATATTATTTTTATTTTGGTATTATTTTTTAGTCTATTTATCATTTAAATATACCACCTTTGAAAAAACTTCTTGTTTCCGTATTCGTTTTTAGATTACTACGTAATATATTCATCATTCTTTCTCTAGAAATATCTCTATATAACTTACCAGCTTTAGCAATTGATACGCCTCCAGTTTCCTCTGATACGATTAGTGTTATACAGTCAGATACTTCACTTACACCTATTCCCGCTCTATGTCTAGTGCCTAAATCTTTACTTAAATCTTTACTCTCTGTCAACGGCAAGAAACATGCAGCTGCCTTTACCTTAGAATCTCTAATTACAACAGCGCCATCATGTAATGGTGTATTTGGTATAAATATATTTATCAATAATTGCCTAGAAATTTCAGCATCAATTATAGTTCCTGTATTTATTATATCACTTATTCTGGTTTCTCTCTCCATTATGATAAGAGCTCCTATTTTTTGTCTAGAAAGTGAATATAAAGCTTCTACAATCTCTTCTATAGTTCTATTAAGAGTTTCTTCTGAAGTATTTACATTTTTTCCAAATAAATTAAACTTTGCTCTTCCTATATGTTCAAGTCCTGCTCTAAATTCTGGCTGAAAAATTATAAGAGCTGCTATAACTCCATAATCCAGAGCCTTAAGAGATATCCAATAAACGGTATGCAATTTAAAAGTGTTACTAAGTTGAGTTGCTAGCAAAAGAAATATTATACCTTTAAATACTTGTTCTGCTCTTGTATCTTTTATAAACATAAATATTTTGTAAAAAATATATGCTACTATGGATATGTCAATTAAATCATATATACTCATTCTTAATATTATATTAAAAAATTCATTTAAAAAAGAATTTATATCTAACACAGTTTTATCCTCCTGTTCGATAACTTCTTAATTATTTACACTATGTATTATACTATATAAATCTAACTCTATACAAACTATTTAACTTTTGTGTAAATAATTCTATTTTTATAGATTGAGATTGTTAAATAATCTCTAAATACATTAAAAATATTGCTCATTAAATATATATTTTTTATTAAAGTTAAATCTAGTTTAAATAATTCAAATCATCAAGGCGCGAATACAAAATAGTACTCGCGCCTTGATGCAATTTTATACTATAAAATCTATTTCAAAATACATATTATTTTTCAATATATGTTTGCTACAATAAATTTAATAATCTATTTATTAATTATATAAAATTGTAACATTATTTCTATTAATATTATATTAGTAATATTATTTTTATCTTATACTAATAATTTACCTTATAAATAATTTATATCAAGTTCTATTAATATCTTATTATGTATCTTTTCTAGAAATTATCTTTTATTATAAAAATAATTAAAACAACTTATCTATTTCAAAGTCATAGATATATTACTTATAAGTATAACAATTCATTTAATACAATAATCTACAAGCACTATATTATCAAGTATTTAGAATCTCTAGTATTTCATAGTAGATTTCATCGTTCTTTTTCAGTATAAGAAATTAATTTATAAATTTAAATAGTATTCTAATATCTTAGTACTATAAAGTATACAGTATAATGTATATGAGCCTATTTACTAATTAATTAAATCTATGCAATAAATCTTTCTATAAACTTCTTGTAGACTATTATACATTACCATTAATATGATTACAATATTAATGAATATAATGTAACTCTTATATAATTTTATATTTATAAAGAAAAAGACACAGGTGACATGCATGTATCCTGTGTCTTTTTAAACAATATAAAAGTTTACTATAAATATAGTAAACTTTTCTTAATGAGCGCACAGGGATTCGAACCCCGGACACACGCCTTAGAAGGGCGTTGCTCTATCCAGCTGAGCTATGCACCCAAATCATTATGGAGCGGGAAACGAGATTCGAACTCGCGACTTCAACCTTGGCAAGGTTGCGCTCTACCACTGAACTATTCCCGCTTATTTAATTTGGCGACCTGGAAGGGGTTCGAACCCTCGACCTCCAGCGTGACAGGCTGGCATTCTAACCAACTGAACTACCAGGCCGCAAATGGTGGGACCAGCAGGGCTCGAACCTGCGACCCCCTGCTTGTAAGGCAGGTGCTCTCCCAGCTGAGCTATGATCCCATTTTTTGGAGCGGGTGAAGGGGATCGAACCCTCACAGCTGGCTTGGAAGGCCAGAACTCTACCATTGAGCTACACCCGCTTATTTAATTGTTTTTTGGTGACTCGTAGGGGAATTGAACCCCTGTTACCGCCGTGAAAGGGCGGTGTCTTAACCTCTTGACCAACGAGCCATTTTAATGGTTGCGGAGGCAGGACTCGAACCTACGACCTTCGGGTTATGAGCCCGACGAGCTGCCAACTGCTCCACTCCGCGATATTGTTTTATAAATAAGTGCCGAAGACCGGAATCGAACCGGTACGAGAGGTAAGTCCCGCAGGATTTTAAGTCCTGTGCGTCTGCCAGTTCCGCCACTTCGGCTTTTTTGGCTCCAAGGGTGGGGCTCGAACCCACAGCCTACCGGTTAACAGCCGGTTGCTCCACCGTTGAGCTACCTTGGAATATTCAACGTGGCTACGTCCTACTCTCCCAGGCAGTTTCCCACCAAGTACCATCAGCGCTAGAGAGCTTAACTTCTGTGTTCGGAATGGGAACAGGTGTATCCTCTCTGCTATTGTAACCACATAATCTTTATGCTTAATATTACTATTAAGTTATTGAAACTAGTAAACTAGATTCTTTAGAGTTAACACTCTAAAAACTACATATATATTTTAATCAATGAACATCAAATAATATTGGTCAAGTCCTCGACCTATTAGTATCGATAAGCTAAATACATTGCTGCACTTACACCTTCGACCTATCAACCAGATAGTCTTTCTGGGGTCTTACCCTTGCGGTGGGAAATCTTATCTTGA